>JAJZBR010000011.1 GCA_021798795.1 Pseudomonadota bacterium | reverse complement strand
GGAGTTCGGCACCCACTCGGTGGGCCTCATTGAGCAGGCTCTGCGGTGGATCCGGATCCCCCACGATCGCCGGTCTCCGGGAACGGAAAATTCCCGCTTTTTCACGCCCGATGGATTCCCGGTCTGCCCCGAGCCAGGCGACATGATCGATCCCGATGGTCGTGACCGCTGAGGCGATGGGATCGATGGCATTGACCGCGTCCAGCCGGCCCCCGAGTCCGACTTCGAGTACGAGACAATCGAGTGCGGCTTCCCGGAAGGCAAAGAGCGCGGCCGCAGTCCCGAACTCGAAAAATGTGAGCGGCAGGGTCCCGCGCATGGCCTCGACTGCGGCAAACGCCCGGCAGAGCGGGGCCTCGGCGATATCCGTTCCATTGATCCGGATCCGCTCTTCATAGCGGGTGACATGGGGCGAAAAATAGGCCCCGACCCGATAGCCGGACTGGCGCAAAACGGATTCGACGAATGCAACAGTTGAACCCTTGCCGTTGGTTCCACCCACGATGAGGGCAGGCGGGTCAGCCGGACCCCAACCCATTCTTCCGACGAGAGCCTCCATCCGCTCGAGACCGAGGTGAATGGTGTCAGGCGGGGCCAGCGATTCCTGATAGTTGATCCAGCCAGCGAGCGTGTCCGGCATGCCCTTCATGCGGGCTTCGGCACACCCAAGAGATGGACCAGCCGGCCGATCCGGCTGCGATGCTCGCGTCGGTCGAGAATCAGGTCGATCGCCCCGCTGGAGAGGAGAAACTCGGCATGCTGGAACCCTTCAGGCAGGCTCTCGCGCACGGTCTGTTCGATGACACGGGGCCCTGCGAACCCGATCAGAGCGCCCGGTTCCGCAATATTGATGTCGCCCAGCATGGCGAGACTTGCCGTCACCCCGCCCGTGGTCGGATCCGTCATCACGGACAGGTACGGCACGCCATAACGAGCGAGACGGCTCAGTGCGGCACTGGTTTTGGCCATTTGCATGAGCGAGGTGAGCGCTTCCTGCATGCGTGCGCCACCGCTCGCGCTGAAGCAGATCAGGGGAGCTTTCATCTCGAGCGCCGTATTGCAGGCGCGGACGAACCGCTCGCCCACAACCGATCCCATCGACCCGCCCAAAAAGGCAAACTCGAATGCCGCGGCCACCACAGGCGCTCCATTGAGCGTGCCGGTCATGGTCACGAGTGCATCCCGCTCCCCCGTTGTCTTCTGTGCTTGCACCAGCCGGTCACGATAGCGGCGCGTATCCTTGAACTGGAGGAAGTCGACCGGAGAGATCCCGGCGGCAATCTCGACCGAGGAATCCGTATCCAGCAGCCACTTGAGCCTGAGGCGTGCGCCGATACGCATATGGTGGCTGCATTTGGGACAGACAAACAGATTGCGCTCGAGCTCCGGACGGTAGAGAACCGCAGAGCATCCCGGACACTTCGTCCAAAGCCCCTCCGGTATTCCCTTGCGCGGACGTTTTTCAGGCGTCCCCTGAGGGGACATCCAGCGTGACCACCACACGAACGAGCCTCCGGATCTTTGCGCTATCGAGCCCCCAATCCATGATAACGAATTGTCGGGATCCATGCGTGCCGGATCGCTTGCTCCGGGACCTCGAATCAAGTGATCGAGAGAGGGGGTGGGTGATCCGGATACGGCAACGATCCCCGGAAGCCAAAGCGCTCCGGGTAGAGAATCTGCCAAAGATAGAGCCCATCAGCGGGCAGAAGCGGTCCCGCGCGGGTGCGATCCCCCCGGGCCAAAAGCTCCCTCAACCAGTCTGGGGATTGGTGCCTGCGACCCACTTCAAGAAGCGAGCCAGCCAGATTCCGCACCATGTGGTAGAGGAATGCATTGCCCGCCACCTCCAAGGTGATCTCCGCGCCCGAGACCCGAAGCGCAAGCCGGTCCAAGCGTCTTCGGGTCGATTGCGACTGGCAGCCGGCCGACCGGAATGCGGAAAAATCATGCTCCCCCTCGAGCCCTAAAAGCGCCTCGCGCATGGCTTCGAGATCCAGTGCCTCACGCGACCAATAGACCCGGCCGGCCTCAAGCGCGGGACGACTCGGGCGCACGAGAATGCGATAGTGGTAGCAACGCATGAGCGCGGAACGCCGGGCGTGAAAATCGGGGGGCACAGTCTTTGCCCACCGCACGCTCACATCCGGCGGCAGGTGGCTATTCCCGCCTTCCCGCCAGGCTTGCTCGCTTCGGCAAGCCTGGGTATCAAAGTGGATCACCTGTTCACGGGCATGTACCCCGGCATCGGTACGCCCGGCTGGCAGGACGCGAACCGGCGCATCGGCTATGGCTGATAACGCCCGTTCGAGCTCACCCTGGATCGTACGGATGCCCCGTTGGATCTGGAATCCACCGAAGCGACGCCCATCGTACTCGACGCCGAGCGCGATACGCATCGTCGGCGAACCGGGATGCGCTCAGGCGCCGAGCGACTGAACCAGGCCTTGTGCCTGCGCTTTCTGATCCGCCGTCCCTTCCTCCAAGACTTCATCGAGTATGCTTCGTGCGCTATCTTTGTCGCCCATCTCGATATAGGCCTTGGCGAGGTCGAGTTTCGTGTTCACCATCGTCTCTCCACCCACACTCGGAATGAACGTTGTCGTCGTATGCTCGGAGAGCGCCGCCATCGATTCATCGAATCGTTTCTGGGTTTCCGTTTCATGCCCGGGTGCGTTGGGACGCAGGGATGCAGGGGGAGGCTGGGGAGCGGCCGGGCTGCCCGGCGCTTTTTTCTGCGGGTCGAACTCCGCCAGTTCGAACTCGAGCTTGAGCTCGGTATTGGTATCGGACCCGATATCTGCTTCGCGATAGAGCGGCTCGATCGGCCCGGCCTCAGAAGCCCCGAACTCAAGCGTCTCATCCGCAGGCACATCCGGCGTACCCATGAGTTCATCGAAAATATCCTCGACGGCGCCACTCCTGCGCAAAGGCAACCCGGATGGAGATGCAGCCGTCGTCTGGGTCTTTATCACACCCGTTCCCGCTTGGGTAAACAGGGATTCCTCGGGCGCGAGTCGCTTGCCCCGTTCTGCGATCATCGCCCACTCCGGATCCTCGATTCCGAACCGGTCGCGGAAACGTCTGGATTCCTCGACGTATTCGCCTGCCCGCTCGGCAGCTGCATAGACTTCGAGCAGCTTGAGACACACATCTTTCTGTTCGGGATTCTGTTTCTGCCATTCGAGAAGGGTCTCGATGGCGCGGTCATAGAGCCCGTAGGCAATCTGAAAGTTGACATCGGTAAACGGATCAAATGTTTCCTCAGGCTGCCTCTCTTGAAGATCCATCACGTGGGCGTCCTCTCCTTCGAGGGGAGCGACCGATTCCAGATCCACGCGCTCCGTGTTTTCCATCCTGCCAGGGGCGGCTTCCTGCCCCGCACGCCGACTCGGTTTGAGCGGTTCTGCGGTGCGGCCACGCTGGGCCCGCCGGCGCATTCCGAGCGCCACGAGCAGTGCAAGAACGAGAAGGCCTGCGATCCAAAGCCAGAGATCCGGCAATCCCATCGTCCGGCGGGTTTCGGGTGTTTCTGGTTTCTGGTTTGCGAGCGCGGCGAGCGCCTGACTTTTGAGCGCGAGAAGATGTTGCAGTCGCACCGCGCGTTGCCGCGCCGCTTGCAGCCGGCTCGTCAGCCGGACGACATGGGCACTCTGGCTCTCGATCGTCTTCTCGAGTCCCGCAACCACTGTGGGGCCTCGGGAACTCGTCATCCGCTTGGCCAGATGACCGCTCGGTGTGAGAAGGACCAGCCCGGATCGGCTTGTGCGCAGGCCGGCCTCCCGGGTCGAACGCCAAGTGCGATCCTCGTGTTCGACGAAGGCGATTGCCTCCCGCACCGGTATGGCCCGGATCCGGGAGCGGGGCGGCACTTTCAGTACGGCGCCCTGACGCAGGCGGTTGATATTCCCAATGAACGCATAGGGGTTACGCCGGTAGAGCGCGAGCATCACCTGATCCGTCCCGGAAGGGGTTCTCGCGATCCGGCTCGCAATTCCCCAGAGCGTCTGCCCCCTGCGCACGGGGCCCACGACATGATGTAGCGCGGGAATGGCGGGCGCAAAATGCGAACGGGAGGGGGCTCTCGCGGCAGTTCGGGCGATCGCTGTCGGGCGCGTTGCGGTGGGCTCGGGGAGTGAGACGGCCTGAACCGTAGGCGGCCGCCTTGAGGTCACAAGAAGGGGCGGATTGAGAAGCACCGTATACTGCCGGACCAATCGGCCGCTCGGCCACTGGACGCGGAGAAGGAAGGTGAGGAAAGGCCTCCGAATCGGTTTGCTGCTCGTGATGACGATGTCGCGCTCCCCGTTGACTTCTTTCATGAGGCTGAAGTGCAGCCCGAAGAGTGCCGCAGGATAGCTCAACCCCATCTTCCGGAACCGGCTGTAGCTCGCAAGCCGGACTTTGAGGCCCGCTTCTCGGCCGCCGCGCATGTTGAGAATGGGGATCGTGGCATAGAAATACTGCCCGATCTCGGTCTTCGAGTGAATGGGACCCAGGCCGAGTGCCCAAACCGAGGGGCTCGCCCACACCACGATACCGATGCATAAAACCAAACGCCAGATCTGCCGCATGAGTATTCGCCCTCCCCTGACCGGATTCGAACTCAAGTCATCTCTCACAAAGAGAACCCAACTATAGCTCAAATAAGGATTTCTACCAACCGCTCCGCAATCTGGACGGCATTGAGTGCGGCGCCCTTGCGGACATTGTCCGATACAACCCATAAATTAAGGCCTCGGGGGCTATCGAGATCCTGCCGGATCCGGCCCACGCAGACGTCGTCCTGCTTCGCGCCATGCGTCACCGGTGTGGGATAGCCGCCCGGGGCGAGGCGGTCGATGACCCGAACCCCCTCTGCCGATTCGAGTGCCTGCCGGGCGCGATCCGGCGTGAGTGCATCCCCGAAACGGGCATGCACCACGGCGGCATGCCCGTAGAATACGGGCACCCGAACCGCGGTGGGATTCACCCGGAGCGCCGGCCGGGTGAGGATTTTCCTGAGTTCCAAAACGAGCTTCATCTCCTCGCGCGTGTACCCCGATGTTTCGAAATCATCGATTTGGGGAATCACGTTGAAGGCGATCGGCACACCGGAAAAGGTCTCGTCTGCCTCGATGTCAAGCCCGTTGAGACGCCTTGCCCCTTCCCGGGCAAGCACTTCGAGCCCCGCCCGGCCGACGCCGGAAACGGACTGATAGGTGGCAATCTCGACCTCAAGCAGTCCTGCAAGATCATCCAGGCACTTTAAGACCATGGCCAGGGCGATCGTCGAACAGTTGGGATTGGCGATGAGCCCGCGCCCGATCCCCTGGGGGAGCGTTTCGGAGTTGATCTCGGGGACCACCAAGGGAACCGTGGGATCCATGCGATATGCCCGACTGTTGTCGATCACGAGTGCACCTGCCGCCGTAGCCTCGGGAACATAGCGTTCGCTGAGGGCCGTATCGAGGGCGAAAAACGCAAGGTCAACGGCCGAGAAATCAAATGAGTCGAGCGCCTGAATCCGGAGCGTGCGCCCGCGGAATGCGATCGGCGCCCCTTCCGAATCCAAGCTCGCCACAAGGTCGAGTCTGCCTAAGGGAAACTCGCGCTGAGCGAGCGTTTCAATGATCGTCTCCCCGACGAGACCCGTCGCGCCGACGACCGCGACCCGCAGCCGAGCCGGATCGAGTGCTCGAGATACCCGACCCTCAGGTTGCATCCGACCCCACTCCCGTCTCCTCTCCGGCCGAACCCGGTATCGGTCGCATCGGTGGCGTGACCGCGCCGTTTTGTCCCCGCTGCCTCAAAGCATGATCCATGAGCACAAGAGCCACCATGGCTTCCGCAACGGGCACGCCCCGGATTCCCACACAGGGATCATGTCGCCCCTTGACCTCGAGGATGCGGGGCTGTCCATCCCGACCGACCGTGTCGATCGGCAGGCGGATACTCGAGGTGGGTTTGAATGCGAGATAGAGGCGGATCACCTGCCCGGTTGAAATCCCGGCAAGAATCCCTCCGGCATGATTCGTCACGAATCCCCGGGGGGTGATTGCATCCCGGTGTTCGCGCCCGCGCTGAAAAGCAGCCGCGAGGCCATCGCCGATCTCGATTGCCTTGACGGCGCCGATACTCATGAGTGCATGCGCGAGCGTCGCATCCAGCTTGTCGAAAACGGGATCTCCAAACCCGGCGGGCACGCCATAGGCGGCGACCCCGACCCGGGCGCCCACGGAATCCCCTTCGCGTCTCAGGGTTTCGATGAGCTCGGCAATGGGTCGAAGCCAAGCCTCCTCCGGAGCAAAAAAATCATTGTCCGGCCGAATCCGTGGTGGCGCCCCGTCATAGCGCAACGATCCGATCCCATCCAACCAGCCTACAATTTCGATCCCCATGCGAAGCGCGAGATACTTGCGTGCGATCGCTCCGGCTGCAACCCGCATCGCCGTCTCACGTGCGGAAGCGCGCCCACCACCCCGGAAGTCACGGCACCCGTATTTCATGAGATATGGATAATCCCCGTGGCCGGGTCTCATCACCTCCGCCAGCTCATGGTAGTCTCCCGGCCGGGCATCCGTGTTGGCAATCAGGAGGCCGATGCTGGTTCCCGTCGTCACCCCTTCGAATACCCCCGACAGGATCTGGACCCGATCCGCTTCGTGCCGTTGGGAGGTATAGCGGGACTGTCCCGGCCGACGACGGTCAAGATCAGCCTGGAGATCGGACTCCGCGAGCGGCAGACCCGGGGGGCATCCGTCAACCACGGCTCCAAGCGCCGGACCATGGCTCTCGCCAAAGGTTGTGACGCAAAACAGCTCACCGAAACGATTGCCGCCCATCTAGATCTGAGCCGCCTCGAGCGCGGGCCGGTCCACAAGGAGCACATCGCGCCGACCACTCGCGAGCTCCGGCCATGACCAGGGAATGTGTGGCCAACGCGCATCGACCCGCTCAGCCGCGCCACCGACCTCGAGCACCAAGATCCCCTTCGGGGTGAGATGGGAGACGGCTTCAGTCAAAAGAGGGGCGATGACATCGAGGCCTTGGTGACCTCCCGCCAGGGCGTCTTGTGGTTCGTGGGCGAACTCGGGGGGTAACCGAGCCAGGCTTGGGTCATCGACATAAGGCGGGTTGGCCAAGATGAGGTCATAGCGGGAACCGGACAGGGCTGAAAATCCGTCGGAGTGCAGGAGACGCAATCTTGAACCGAGTCCATACCGGTCCCGGTTGATTGCGGCCACCTGGAGTGCCGCCTCGGAGCGGTCAATGGCATCGACCGTGGCATCTGGAAAAGCCAGTGCGCACCCGATGGCCAGGGCACCCGATCCCGTTCCGAAATCGAGGACCCGTCTGAGCTCGTGACTTTTGATCCACGGTTCAAAGTGCTGGTCCAGAAGTTCGCCGATCGGCGAGCGCGGAATCAGTACGCGCTCGTCGACATAAAGACGCAACCCGAAGAAATACGATTCCCGGACGAGATACGCGAGGGGGCGACGCTCCCTTATCCTCCGCTCGATGAGTGCCGCGATGGCCTGACGCTCGGCGGGGAGTATCCGGGCACGCAGGTAATCTTCGGGCCAGAGCGGATCCCAGTGCAGGATTGCTCCGACCAGACGTTCGGCTTCTTCCAGGGCATCATCGCTGCCCTGTCCATAGGCGAGATCCGCCGCAGCGAGACGGCTTGCGGCATAGCGGATCCAATCCCGGCCGGAGCGGAGCGTGGCCAGTACTTCGGAATCAGGGGCGGGAGATTCCGCTGGAATGCTGGTCGCTTGAGTTTTCTGGATCATGGATCGAATCTGGGCCACATCTTGCGAGAGGGGTCGGTCGCGGCGCCCGGGTGAACCCGCTCGTGCGCATCGGGCATCGACCCCCATGGATACCGCCCTCTATACTATAGAGGATCCTTCAAACCGGATAGGGGCCATGCGCAAACATCTCCACCTGATCGGACTGGTCGGCAGCCTCCGGGCACATTCGTACAACCGGGGACTCATGGAGGCGGCCCGGGAACTCCTGCCGGAGGGGCTTGGGCTCGAGAACTTCCCGCTCGGCATCATCCCACCCTATAACGAGGATGTCCGGGTCGGAGGATTCCCGGAACCGGTCGCTCAGCTGCGCCAGAAGATTGCCACAGCGGACGGAATTCTGATTGCCACACCGGAATACAACTATTCTTTTCCGGGGATCCTCAAAAACGCGATTGACTGGATCTCAAGACCCCCTGACCAGCCGTTTCTTGACAAGCCGATTGCCATCATGGGCGCGAGCGCCTCGCTGTTCGGAACCGTTCGCGCCCAGATGCATTTGCGTCAGGTCTTCGTTTACCTCGATGCGAAACTGCTCCAGCGTCCCGAAATCATCGTGCCGGATGCCACGCACAAATTCGATGCCGAAGGTCGCCTGACTGATACTGCAACGCGCGATCTCATCCGAACCTGGCTCGTGGCGTTCGAAAAATGGATTCGGCGTCTCACACCCTGACTCGCGCACCCCGCTGACCATGACCGCGGCACCGAAACGCTGGCTGCTCGCGGCGCTCTATCGCATCACGCGTAGCCAAATGGTCTGGCTTCGGTGGCTGCTCATCCGGGGGTTCATGTTCTTCTATGCGATCGATCTTTCCGATGCGGCCACAGGCGACTTGCGTGCCTATTCCGACTTCAACGCTTTTTTTACGCGCGCGCTAGGCACTGGCAGACGACCGCCCGGCCCGGCGCCCGATCTCTTATCTCCGGTCGATGGAACCCTGGTCAGTTTCGGACAAGCGCATGACTCGGACGTCGTTTCGGTCAAAGGTCAGGCCTTCTCCTGGACTGGACTCGGCAGCAGGGCCTCCCCCACGCCCGGCCTCTTCGATCCGGATGCGGTCTTTTTCAACTTCTATCTTGCCCCACATGACTATCACCGCGTCCACATGCCATCGGCCGGCCGCCTGGTTCATGCAGAATGGATCCCGGGACGATTCCGTTCGGTGAACCCGAGCCGGGTCGCCCGCCGACCCGATACGCTCGCACAAAATGAACGGGTACTTTTGACCTTTGCCACCGAGTGCGGCCCTCTTCAGCTCATCCTCATTGCAGCGCGACTGGTCGGGGGGATTGAAACACCGTGGTGCCCGGCCCGGCTGTCCTGGCAAGACACGGGCCCGGCCTTCCAGGAAGCCCTGGCACGGGGAATCGGCCGATCCTTTGGGCGGGGTGACGAAATTGGTCGCTTCAACTATGGTTCGAGTGTGATCGTCCTCGCACCAGGGTCGATCTGGCAGCCCACGCGGGATCTCGGCAAGGTGCGCGTCGGAGAAACATGCGCTCGTCCCCGCACCTAGCCAGAGGAGCACATCCGCATCCGTTTCATCCAACTGCCGGGAATCACTCACGAAACCTGATGACCCGACCTGTCCCTGCCGGGAGCGGGACAGGTTCCCGCATCGGGCCGGGACCCCGGAATGATTTATGCACATGCTCGTATGCTGCCACCACAAATGGGCAACATGCAGTGCAATCTCAAAATGATTTCCGCTAGTGTCTTGTATCTACATGAAATAAATGATTTTTCTTACTGAGCAACAATTATCCGATGCCGAGGAACTCGTCCATTCTTAAGGCCCCGGATTGACATCCATGCTGATCATCCACAGAGTTTTCCACAGGTTCTGTGGATAACGATCGAACCCAAGAGGCAACGCTCGTCCTGAGCGCTCTGCTCAGCTTGAGACCAACCTCCAGTCGACCGCGCATTCAAGCAATCGCACACAGGAGGCCAGTCCGATTTGATCGGCTTCAAGAAAACGCTCGGCTATGTGACTGTCAAGGTCAAGAACGCCAACCACCTCACCCGCCCATCGGATCGGGATCACGAGTTCGCTCTGGGCTCTCGCATCACAGGCAATGTGTCCCGGGAAATCCTGTACCCGGCCTACCCGGAGGCTTTGACCGGACTGGGCCGCGAGACCGCAGACCCCCTCTCCAAAGGGGATCCGAATGCAGGCTGGCGGCCCCTGAAAGGGACCGAGTACGAGCTCGGAAGCACGCTTGAAATAAAAGCCGACCCAGCTCACGCGTTCCATTTCCTGATAAATGAGCGCAGCCATGTTGGCGGTATTCGCGATCGGGTCACGTTCGCCCGCAAGCAGTGCAGCCAGCGCCCGATGGAGCGCAGGGTAAAAATCGGATCCCGGGTCGATCGTCGAGGGGTGGGTCACGGGTGATTCTCAGGCTCTGGCCGCTGGAAAGGCGACCACCTCCGAAAGGGTCTGTGCCCCCGTAGCGAGAAGCATGATCCGGTCGAATCCGATCGCAACCCCTGAACAATCCGGCAGGCCGGCATCGAGCGCCAGAAGATAGCGGGTATCCGGTTCAACATCCGCCCGTCCAAGTCGCGCCCGTGCTCGACGTTCGATCTCAAAACGCCGGATTTGTTCTTCAGGGTCATTGAGCTCATGGTAGCCATTCGCAATCTCAAGCCCCCGAACCACGATCTCGAAGCGTTCCGAGACGAGGGGATTGTCCGGACGAAGCCGGGCGAGCGCGGCCTGTTCGGCGGGAAAATCGTGGATCACAGCGATGGTTTTCCCACCGAGCCTCGGATAAAACACATTTCCCAGGAAGAAATCCCAGAGGAGACCGCGGTCGGTGCGCGGAAGGTGATCCCGGTGCTCCGTTGCAACCCGCTCCCAGAGGGCTTGTACGGGTGCCTCGAAGGGATCGATTCCGAGTTCGCCCTCGAAGAGTTCGGCGAAGGAGATGCGTTCGACGGGACCGATTTCCCCGAGCAGTCGGGTGAGGAGCCCGGCCACTTCCTCGGCGAGCGCCGCGCCAGTCATTCCCATCCGATAATACTCAAGGAGGGTGAACTCCGGTTCATGGAGCGGACCCCACTCCTCGTCACGGAAAACCGGGCCGAAGCTGTAGATATCGCCCAATCCCGCGCACAGCAGGCGTTTGAGATGGAACTCCGGAGAGGGAATCAGCCAAAAATGGGAACGGGATCCCTCCACCGCGAAGCAGGTGATCTGGGGATCGGTCGCCGCCGAACCTGCGATTCGGGGCGTATCAACTTCGAGAATGTCTCGTTCGGACAGAAAGGCACGGATCTCTGATTTGAGATCCGCCCGGAGCCGAAGCGCCGCCACGGGGGCGCTGGGTCGCCAGTCGTCCGGATCACTCTTTGCCACGAGCGACGTATTCGGAGGTCCGGGTGTTGACCTTGATGAGCTCACCTTCCTGGATGAAGAGCGGAACCCGGACGCTCGCTCCGGTTTCGAGGACCGCAGGCTTGCTACCCCCGCTCGAGGTATCCCCACGCAGACCCGGGTCCGTCCGGGTCACACGCAGGGTAACCGTATGCGGTGATTGAACGAGGAGCGGGCGCCCGTTCCAGAGGGTCACGGTGCAAAGTTCCTCGCCCTTGAGCCAGCTTGCCGCATCGCCCATGGCCGTCGCATCGGCCTGGTATTGCTCGAAGGTCTCAGGATGCATGAAATGCCAGTGGGTTCCGTCCTGGTAGAGGTATTGCATCTCGGCATCGACGACATCCGCAGCCTCCACGACATCGCCCGATTTGAAGGTTTTTTCGATCACCCGGCTCGTTTTCAGATTGCGTATGCGCACCCGGTTGAAGGCCTGGCCCTTGCCCGGTTTGACAAACTCGTTCTCGACGATATTGTAGGGGTCGCCATCGAGAATGATTTTGAGGCCACTCTTGAATTCATTGGTACTATAGTTGCTCATGATCGATGATCCTTTGGAGCCCAGAGCGCTTGCGGGCGCCGGATGGGCTGGCCGGTTGCCTATGATAGCGAAACTTGAACCCCGACTAAACCCCCCGGCGGATCCAGCCGACGAGCTTGCCATCGTGACCGACCCGGCGAGCCTCATCGAGCATCTGGGAACCGGATGCGTCTCCGACCCCACGAAGATCCGGGTCAGCAAACGCTTCCCGCTGCGAGTGAGCCGGTCATTCCTGAACCGCATCGCTCCGGGGCACCTGCATGACCCGCTTTTGCTCCAGGTCCTGCCCCAGGCCGCCGAGCTCGAACCCGGCGCGCCGGGTCTTCTCGATCCGCTCGGAGAAACCAACCGCCGGACCAGTCCCCGTCTCATCCGAAAGTATCGCGGCCGGGCACTCCTCCTCGCGAGTGCCGAGTGCAGCATTCACTGCCGCTACTGCTTCCGCCAATATTTTCCCATCCGCACGGCAATCAGCGAAGATCCCGATTGCGAACAGGCCATCGCCGATCTCAGCGCGGATCGAACGATCCGGGAGGTCATCCTGAGTGGAGGCGATCCGCTCACCCTGAGTGACCGGAGACTTGCGATCCTCTCCAGGCGGCTCGCGTCCTTGCCCCATCTCGAGACGCTCAGAATCCATTCCCGCGAGCCAGTGGTCAGACCGGCGCGCATCCGGGAATCCCTGATTCGGGCGCTCGGCGAGTTCCCCCGCCGCCGCGTGCTCGTGATTCACGCGAATCATCCAAATGAGCTGGTTCCAACGGTCGGCCGGAGTCTCGAACGCTTCCGCAGGGACGGTTTCCACCTGCTCAACCAGTCCGTACTCCTCAAAGGCATCAACGACCATTCCGACGTGCTCGAAGCACTGTCCGAGGCGCTTTTTTCCTATGGCGTCCTGCCCTACTACCTCCATCTTCTCGACCCGGTTCAGGGCAGTGCGCACTTTGCGGTGCCTGACAGGCTGGCAGTCAACCTGGTGGCCGAGCTCCGCGCCCGACTGCCCGGTTATCTCGTGCCACAGCTCGTACGAGAGATTCCGGGAGCGTCCTCCAAAACCCCGGTTACGAGTGCAGCGGAATGAGCACAAACGATCTTGAAACCTGGCCCTTCCTGGTCTTCAGCCGAGGGACGGAAGTCGGCGAGGCCATCAACGCCCTTCTGCGCAACCGGGGGATCCTGTCCGAAATCCGCTACATCAACAGCAGCAAAGCCCTCGCGCAAGAAAGCCCGGGTGACTGGTCTCTCCTGCTTTGGGATCCCGAAGAGGAGCTCACCTGGTCCGAGCTGCCTTTGGAACTCCGCGAGCGCTGGAGCCTCGTTCCATGCATCTCGATGTTCGCAAAAGCCCCTGCCGACCCTCCCCAGGGGATTTGGATCAGCCTCGATGAACCCGAACGCACCCGTCAGACACTCGAGCGGGAACACCGGCTGTCCCGGCTGACACGTGAACGGACGCGGCTTCTTTTCGAGATCGACGAGATCAACCGCAACACCCGCCTCGTCTTCGACACGCTGGAGACGGCGGCGGCCTTTATCCAGGATGGGCTGTATCTTTATGCCAACCGCGCCTACCTCGAATCTTTTGGACTGAAAACCTGGGAGGGTGGTTCATTTCTGGAAGCCATCGCGGCACCAGACCGGGCACGGGTGAAGCAGGCACTCAAGGCCGTGCTCCAATCGGCCGAGCAGAAGATCCATGATCTCAAAGCTACCCCGATGGGAGGGGACAGCGCAGTCAAACTGTCGCTACGGGCCACGACATTTGGAAGTGAACCGGCCATCCTGGTCATCCGGCATCCCCCAGAGATACGGGTGCCAGCCCCACCTTCTCCGACCGAGTCGCCCCGGCCACCCCCGCAATCCATCTCCCCCCCGACGGGAGGCGTGCTCGATCCGGTCGACTTTCTCGCACACATCGAGGAGCAGCTCGAGGCCACCCGCCCCAAGCACAGCGAACAGGCCATGGTCGTGGCCTGTATCGAAAACCCCTCATCCCTGATCGAAGAACATGGTCCCTTCATCATCCATGCCGCCTGCAGGCTCATCGAACGGAAGATCGCTCCCCTGCTCGCCCCCACAGATTTGTGCACCCGGGTTGGATGGGAACTCTGCTTTTGGATCGAGCGTCCACGTGATGGAACACTCGAGAACTGGGTCAAAGACATCCAGACATCCACGAGCAACCAGATCTACGATGTGCTCGGCAAATCGATCCTTCTGAACCTCAAGTTCGGGATCAGCGAGCGGATCTCGAGATCGAGCCCGCGTGCCTTGACCCGGGAAGCAAAGGAGGCTGCGACGGGTCCAAACCCCGTCAACCGGTATCAACCGGGCAACCTAAGCGGCAACCGATCCGACGACATCGCGAGCGCGCTGGCCCGGATGATCGAACGCAAAACACTGCCCTTGGTGGCCCGTCCGATCCAGAGCCTGAGCGGCAAAGACAACCGCACGCGTCTTGAGCTGCGCCTCAACCCGAGCCTGCTCAAGACCTACCGGCTCAACGGGTGGGCCGATTTCTTCACCCTCGCCTTTGAGAGCGACAACCTTGCGGGCCTCGAGATGCTTTTGATCGAGATGGCACTTGGATTTCCAAATCGACATGGGACTGCGCAAGAGACCACACTCTTCCTGCGTCTTTCCGGGCTCGCGCTCGTCACCCCAGAAGCCCAGGCCCGGCTGGTCGGATCGCTCCCCAAAATATCGGGGTTCAAGCTCGTTTTTCTCTTTGACGAACGCTCGGTCGCCGGGCAGCTCAGGAAAACGCAGGAGTGGATCGCCCGGTTCAAACCCGCCGGAATCCAGATCGGACTCGATGGATTCGGCGAGTCCGCCCATTCCGCCATTCTCTTGAACCACGTGAGGCCGGATCTCGTGAGAATTCCGGTTACCCATCTCGTCACTCCGGATGACCCGGATCGGGCGGAAACCGAGGCCCCGCCCCCACCCCCCGCGCAAACTCGACTGCTCGGACCGCTCAAGTCGCACGGCGTTGAGATTCTGGCCTCCGGAGTCGATCAGGCCCGGCTCATGACGCCGCTCCTCAATCTCGGCATTTCCTTGGTCCAAGGTTCCCTCGTCGGAGAAGACGCGCCTCTCGCCTAGTTCTACCGTGTCACTGAACACGCCTCGTGCTTCAATGCGCCCTGCCGCAGCACGGGCCGCGCGACAGGTGCCGCGCGCTGATGCGAGCGAGGTCTATTGCGAACGGTGTTCCGCCTGGTTCTCCAGAACCAGCCGCACTGCACGTTTCCAGACTTCCGGGGCAGAATGCTTCGAGGTATTGTTCATGACTCCATCCTCTCGAAGTTTGGAGTCTCCGGAAAACCCGGGCGGTTCAGGTCGCTTGTTCCTTCAAGAGAGGTGTACCGTGAAATCACCGGCTGGAAGTGTGAAAACACAAGACTGCGGATGGCCGCGCAGCCCAGCTGTCCCATAATAGCTCCCCTTCCTTATAAAGTACTGCAATAATACATTGACTTACATTTACATATTAGGCATACTGAATAGTACAAGTAGTATAGGATAGGCTATGGATACCTATATGACCGTCAAGGGCCAGATCGTGATCCCATTCCGCATCCGGCGGAAACTCGGCATGAAACAGGGAACCCGCATCCAGGTAGAGATAGATGAACCCGGCCAGCGGGTTATCCTCGTGCCCATAACCCGCGAATACATCCAGGGCCTGCGCGGGAAGTACAAGGGCAAAGGCCTGTTGAAGGCATTGGCCACCGAAAAAAGACGGGAAAGAGACATCTGATGGCGCGCAAACCCAAGGCGATCGTGCTCGATTCCTGGGCTGTGCTCGCTTACTGGGAGGATGAAAAGTCCGGACAGGCGGTGGCCGAATTGCTTTCCGAAGCTGGGGAACACGACATTCCGGTTCTCATGTCCGTGATCAATGCGGGCGAGATCTGGTACATCTTGGCGCGCGAAGTATCCGAGACGGAGGCGGATCGAGCTTCACATGAACTCAGACAGCTGGGGATTGAATTCAAGGCGGTCGAGTGGGAGTTGGCGCGGGTGGCTGGCAGCTTCAAGGCCAGATATCGAATGTCCTATGCGGATTGTTTTGCCGCGGCGCTGGCCAAGACGCACAAGGCGGAATTGGTAACCGGGGATAAGGAATTCAAACATGTGGAATCCGAGGTTCAGGTCCGTTGGGTGTGATGTCTTATCTCCCAACATGAGCCACATGCGCGACGCGCTGCCTCATGTTTCCTTCATCGGTTTCACGGGAATACCGATCGAGTTGCAGGACGCGAACGCGCGCACGGTCTTCAGTGTCTCATCTGCACCGCCCAAACCTCCTGAAGCTCAAGAACGCAATGGGCAGACACCCCGTCCCCCCGTCATTTCGATCCCGTTGAGTCGTCCGCAAGCCGACGCTTTCCCGCGCGTGTCGGTGCAACAACTGTTACTGAGACGCCCGCCTCGCACCCGGCGCGGTGGGGTTCTCGACCCGGACGATACGGTCAACCCCCTGGTTCCAAGGTGGTTTGAGTCTCCGGCCCCTCCGTCCGCGCGCACCCAGGTAATCGTCAAGCTCCTTAGAAGAGAGGACGAGTCGCCTGCTCCCACGCTCGAGCCTCAGCCCGTCGCGCTCCCCAAGGGGTAATGCGAAAAGGAGACGCTCACTCGCTCGCGCCTTGGGCGGGATGCCCATGAGACGCACGCCGCGCCCCTTCTCGAGCGCGGGGATTTCACTGATCGCGAGGATCAATAGCTGTCCCGCCGAGCTCAGTAGGGCGATCCGTGATGCATCCTGAACCCTGACCGGAGCCAGGGCGGCGGCTCCCTCGGGCAGACGGAACAGACTCCGACCTTTGCGCGCCCGCACCTCGAAGGCCGCACTCGTAACCTGCAAGCCGTATCCCAACGTGTCGGTCCAGACATATCGTGCCGGAGGCTCCCTCCGGGCCAGCGCCACAAAACGGGCATCGGGTGGGGGTTCAAGACGGCTCGTGAGCGGCATGCCGGGACCCCGGCCGTCAGGCAACGCCTCGGCGTCGAGATTGTAGACCCGCCCTCTCGAGTCAAACAGCACGAGGATTGCACGACTGTCGGTCCGCACGAGATCCAGGAATCCATCTCCGCTCCGGTAGGTGGCTTGATCCGGTTCCCACTCGTGACCGCGGGCACTCCGGATCCAGCCTCGTGCCGTGAGGACAACGGTCAGGGGTTCACCCGGGCCCTTCGCGTAAACCCCGAGACGCTCGGCTGGATTCCGCTGCACGACGGGAGAACGACGGGCATCCTGATACCGATCCTGGTCGGCCAGAAGTTCCGTGCGGGCGAGGCGCCGGAGCCTCCGGGGCGATCCCAGTGTCGATTCGATTTCCTGGAGTGCATCCCGGGCCACTTTTGATTCCCGCTCCAGGGCAAGGGCCTCGAGCCGTGCGAGTTGCCTGAGGCGCATGTCCAAAATGGCATCAGCCTGGCGCTCGTTCAACTGGAAGATGCGCATGAGATCGGCGCGTGGGTCATCTGCCTCGCGGATCACCCGGATCACCCGGTCGATGTCGAGATGGACGATCCGGAATCCATCCAGAATCTCGAGTCGGGCGAGAAGCCGGGCCCGCTGCCAGCCCAAGCGCCGCTCGAGTGTCACCAGACGGAAGGTGAGCCAGCCGTTAAGGAGATCGAGGAGTCCCATGACCCGTGGCGCCCCGGCTGCGGTGATCACATTGAGATTCACCCGGAGACTTCTTTCGAGTCCCGAAACGGCACACAGGTGGCAGAAGGCGGCATCGATCTCGGGTCGGGTGGCGCGCAGGGTGATCACGAGGCGGGTCGGATGCTCATGGTCGGATTCGTCCCGAAGATCGCGCACCCACGGCAGTTCACCCGCCTCGAATAGACGGGCCAGGTCGGCAAGCACCTGCGAACCCGAAACCTGATAAGGCAAGGCATCGATGACAAGGTCGGAATCCTCGAGATGGTAGCGCGCACGCAAACGCAGGTTACCGATCCCGGTATCGTAGAGTGCGCGAAGTTCCGCAGGTGAGGTAATGATCTCGGCCTCGGTCGGGAAATCAGGTGCTGGGATGCAGGAGAGAACCTCATCGAGACCTGCCCGGGGATGGTCGATGAGATGGATCAGCGCACGCGCAACCTCACCGATGTTGTGCGGCGGTATGTCCGTTGCCATTCCGACCGCGATCCCGCTCGAACCGTTCAGAAGCACCCAGGGCAGGCGGGCGGGCAGCCAGGCCGGTTCCTCGAGCGTGCCATCAAAGTTCGTGATCCAATCCACCGTCCCTTGCCCGAGTTCCGCAAGCAGGATCTCAGCGAAACGGGACAGCCGCGTTTCCGTGTAGCGCATCGCGGCGAATGATTTCGGGTTATCGGGCGAACCGAAATTCCCCTGCCCTTCGACCAGGGGATAGCGGCATGAAAAGGGCTGGGCCATGAGCACGAGCGCCTCATAGGCGGCCTGGTCGCCGTGCGGGTGGAATTTGCCGATCACATCGCCCACGGTCCGGGCCGATTTCTTGAACTTCTGTCCGGAACCCAACCCGAGTTCATGCATCGCATAAAGAATCCGCCGCTGGACCGGCTTTAATCCATCCCCGAGGTAGGGGAGCGCCCGATCGAGGATCACGGTCATCGAATAGTCGAGATACGATTTTTCGACAAACTGCCCGAGCGCAAGCGTTTCCGCACGACCCGCCGCGGATCGGGCCGCCGCCTGGGCGTCCGGTGGGCGGGTGCGCTTCGATCGGGTGCGGGTCATGGATTTGGGTCGGGTGGGCGGCATGAAGAGTCCATCCGGTCTCAAGAGCGACGGTGTCAAAGTGTACCCGAAAGCCTCTCGGACCCGAACTGCTCCCGATCCGGGACCCCTACGGAGGCGCACGCGGAGACCCGGGGCGGCGGATCGATCCAGGTGGTCTGGTTCAATGCATACCGGATGGGATCCCGGTTCGTGGTTTTTTTCGGCTCCGCAGGAAAAAGACTGCCGGAATCAGGAGGATCGACGCCACTCCGAGAAATCTGAAATCATCGATATAAGCGAGCATGGTGGCCTGCTTGACTACTGTCCGGTAGAGATATCCCATCGCGACATGCGTGGCGGCGAATCCGCCGTGTCCGACGACTGCGAGATGGTTTCTGACCGTGGCGAGATAGGCGTGCAGCGCGGGGTTTGTGGCACGCACGTGTCCGATGAGACGATTTTGATGGATCTGCGCCTCCCGGATGAGGATGGTGACGGCGATCGATATGCCGAAACTGCCCCCGATGTTGCGCGACATGTTGATGATGGCCGAGGCATTGCTGGATTGGACGGTATCAATGGCCGTGAAGGCAATCGTGTTGATCGGAATGAAGAGAAATGCCATGCCGGAAGCCTGAAACACACGCGTCCACATGATCGTCTGAAATCCGGTTTCCGTATTGAACCGGCTCATGAGCAGCATCGCCACTCCGATGACCAGAAATCCCGTGCTGATCAACCAGCGCGCATCAGTGCGTGATACGAGTTGACCCACAAGCGGCATGAGGAACAGGATGACGAGCCCGCCCGGGGAGAGCATGAGCCCGGCCTGAACGGGGGTATACCCCATGAGGGATTGGACATAAAGGGGCAGGAGAACCGTCGTTGCGAGCAGCACGAACCCCAGCATGAACATGAGCAGATTCGCCACTGCGAAGGTCTGGTTTTTGAACAAATGGAGATCGACGATCGGGTCGCTTCGGGTCCATTCCCAGATCACGAATCCGATGAGTGTGATGCCGGCCAGAGCCGTCAGCACAAGAATCAGGTTGGAGGCGAACCAGTCATTCTGTTGACCCCGGTCGAGCACAATTTGCAAACTGCCGAGCCCGAGCGCGATCAGGCCGAAACCGATGTAGTCCAGTTTGATCCCACGAACCCTCCGTGCAGTCGTCTCCTGAACGAGGTGGGGCGGGTCACGAACCAACGCCTTGACGAAAGGCAGGATCAGAAATCCAACCGGAACGTTGATCAGAAAGACCCAACGCCAACCCATGTGGTCGGTGATCCAGCCGCCGAGTGTGGGGCCGATCGCCGGCGCGAGAACGACCGCCATGCCATAGAGCGCAAAAGCCATTCCGCGCTTCTCGGGAGGAGCGGCATCCGAAAGGATCGCCTGGGCATTGGGCTGCAACCCTCCACCCACGAGTCCCTGAAGCGCGCGGAAGAAGATCAGCGCTCCCAGTCCCGGCGCAAGCCCGCAGAGCAGCGAGGCCAGACTGAAGGTACCAATGCTCCCCATGAAGTAGCGTTTGCGTCCCAAGGTGGTGGCCAGCCATCCACTGAGCGGCAGGATGATGGCGTTCGTAACCGTGTAGGCCGTGAGCACCCAGGTCGCCTGATCCTGTGAAGCGGAGAGGCTGCCTGCAATATGGAGCAGTGCAACATTCGCGATGGAAAGATCCAGCACCTCCATGAAGGCCGCTACGGCGACCACGGGTGCGATCGCCCAAAAGCTCGGGATGGCGCCAGGTTGGCTCACCGTCCCTTCCACGGAGTGGGTGGTTGCAGATGCCATGTGGAGTTGTCAGTTGGACGAGCACCTGCTCGCATTTTCTCCTATTTTCGTGCCCAGCGCTGATTCGGATCGTCTCCCGTAAGCAAACCGGAGCGTCTGGGCTCGAGGCGGTTTTCACAAGGAACCGGATTCCCCAAAGATCCAATCAGGCGAGCCGGACCTTCCGGAAACGGGCTGGGTAAAAGAAATAAAGCCCGGCCTCGAGCCGTCCGGCATGCTGGGCCTGGAGCAGCCTGGCGTAGCGTTCGAGCTGGGGACGATAACGCTCTTCCTCGCGCGCGAGGAAGGCTTCTGACGCGCGACCCTCGTGCCGACCGAGTTTATAGTCGATGAGCCAAAGCGTCCCCTCCTCGTCCCGGAACATACGGTCGATGCGAACGGCGACCCGCTCCCCGCCGTCGAGCCCGTGGAGCGAAAGTTCGGCCGCCGCCCAGGGATGCGGACCGAGGATCCAACGGGCATCAGGATCTGCGAGCAGGCGGACCACAATGCCCCCGATGTCCGCAACCGCCGTCTCCAGGCTCTGAGGAGGCATCCCGAGTTCGGACAGTCTCCGGCTCCATCGGGACGGGGCTCCCCGCCTGGCCTCGATCCAGTCTCCGGCACCTTCGAAGCCGCAACGCGCAATGCACTCGCAAATCTCGTGCAGCAGCATGCCGAGCATCCGGGCCTCGGATTCCGCCCAGTCAAAGGTCGGGCGCATGGGCTCCTGGATCGATCCCTCCGTATCCCGTGAATCTACGAGAGAGACCGGATAGGCGATCGGCAAAAAATCATGGGGCAGCACGAGACGCGTCCCGGGCACCCGGGGTTCGATGGGATCGGGTTCCCGGCTATCCGAGGCTCGCGGTTTTCCGGCATCCGTGAACAGGCATGCGAACACTTCGGCGAGCGAACCCGTCCGGGGTTTGAACGGCTCACCCGGGTCGCCCCCCTCTACGACGAGGTGGAGTCGCTCGCGCGCGCGGGTGGCTGCCACGTAGGCCAGCCGGGTTCTTTCCTCCCGATCCTTGCTCTTGTCGATCGCGCCTAGATATTGGTACCAGGTGGTCGAACCGGACTTGGGCTGCCCGGGATCGCGCGTCGCGAGCACGACGCCGGCTCCTTTGGGGCCGATCTCTTCAAGCCAGCGGAGGAGGCCCCGTTCTTTGGGCGGAACCCCGTGATCGAGTCCGGCGAGTATGACGACATCCCACTCGAGACCCTTGGCACGGTGAATCGTGAGCAGTTCGAGACAGGGATCCTCTGTGGAGGGAGCGAGAGGCGCCATCAGGCGTTGCAAGGTATTTTGGAGCACAAGTGGATCGGCGCGGAGATCGGACGCAGAGAGATCGTCGAGCGCGGCGAAGAACCGTTCGGCGAGCGCGAGGTCGAAGTCCGTTCGGAGTGTTGCGGGGCCACCCAGGGCAATCCAAGTGGCCTCGATGACCGCACGGAACTCGACCGTCTGGGCCAGACGGTCGAAGCCGGCTTTGAGAACCGGCACGATGCGCGCGAGCCGTCTTTGACCGGATGTGCTCAACCCGGAAAGATCCCCACCCCAGGCATCCGGGTGAAAGGTGGAGGGAGCGGCTTCGGCGAGGCTCGTGAGATCGGCCATCGACAAGCCGACATAAGGCCCTCTCAGCACCGCGAGCCAGGCCAGCCGGTCTCCCGGGTGCAGCAGCGCGGCTGCAAGCATGAGAAGATCCTGACTCACCCCGAATGCCATGAGCGGTTCGAGATCAAGCCCCCTGAAGGGAATCGCTTCCGCACGCAAGAGCTCGGCAATCGGGATCGCATCTCGATGCGTGTGGAAGAGAACTGCGATACGGGCCCCTGGTTCGCGCGTCCGCTCCTCACGGATGAGATCGACCACGGCCCGCGCCTTGCGCATGGGATCGGATCCGGTTAATCGGTGGGCAATCGCAACCACACCGTTGCCCCCCCCTCTACGACCGCTCCGGGCAGGCACATACCGCACAGCTCCGGTTTCACGTTGGTCCCGGATCGGGAAGATGCGACTGAACGTGCCGTTCAGCCATTCGACGAGATCCGGGTGGCTCCGGTAGTTGTCATGCAGGATAGCTGGGGCAGGCCGAAGCCCCGCGATCCCCGTCTCGCGGCAGTTCAGGAAAACGCCCACTTCTGCCTCGCGGAAACGATAGATCGACTGCATGGGATCGCCCACGGCAAAAAACGTGTGTCCGTCCCCCGCCTGCCAGCCACGCATCAGATTCTGGATGAGCAGGTAATGGGCGATGCTCGTGTCCTGGAACTCGTCGATCAGAAGATGCTGGATCCGGTAATCGAGCGCCAGGGCGAGGTCGGTGGGCGCATCCGGACCAAGCGCCCGGTGCGCGAGGCGGGTGATCTCGGCGAAATCGACCGTACCCGTCTCATGAAATAAGGCCTGGAGATGGTGGAGCGCCCGCACGAGCACGGTCATGAGGTGCTCGAGCAGAGGAGATGCCATCTCGGGCGTATCCGGCAGGCCTGCGACTCCCGCCAAAGCCGATACGATCTCGGGATTGGCCTCGAGCGCCAAAAGTTCGGCTTCCAAATCCTGTCTGAGCGCCGCCTGGCGGCGATCCCCGGATTCCTTTTTGCCCAATATCATGTGCAGGCCACGCGCCTTGCGCAATAAGCCCGAGTCTGTGAGAAGGAGCCGGGTGACTCTGCGATACGCCCTCCGCTTGATCCAGACCGGATCCTTGGATGGAGCATCCCGATCCGCTCCCTCCCTCCCCCTCTCGAGCTCAGGACCCATTCCGGGCTGAACCCGGTAACTTTGGACCGCCTGGACGAGTTTCTGCCAGTTTGCGAGACGATCAGGCGGGACACACGCCTCAAAAGACGTCAGCGCCTGATCGATGACCTCCCGTTTGGCATCGAGGAGCGTCTTTTCCCAATCGGGCCGGCTGCCCAGGTCAAACACGAGACCCTGCCACTGCTCGCGACAGGCCAGCATCGAAACGAGCAGCCCAACCAAAGCCTCAGGATCCCCTCCGGTCTCGTGAAGCCAGGCACCGATGGCCGGCCGGTAATCGGGTTCCGTGACGAGATCCTCAATGACGAGGCGAGCTGCCTCCACATAGAGATCCTGGGCTGCTTCGGTGGGCTCGGGCACCTGACCGCCCGCAGCCGACCAGGGCATTTTCTGGATGAGGCTCAGTGCAAAACCGTCGAGCGTCATGATCCGGAGCCGCTCGGGCAGTCGTTCGAGCTGCCAACCCTCTACCGCGCTGTGATGCCGGACCCGCTCGGGCAGATCTCCGAAAACACTGTCCGGATCTTCATCCAAAAGTGCGCGCCAGACCCGGTGTGCCATCTCCGCCTGCGCCTTGCGAGTGAAGGTCAGCGCGAGAACCTCCTCCGGCTGGGTCACCTGTTCGAGGAGTCTCAGATACCGGTCGACCAAAAGGGTCGTCTTGCCCGAGCCGGCCGGAGCCTGCACCAGGCAGGAGATGCCGGGGTCGCGGGCGCGCTCACGCGCCTTTTGATCCTCCCGCCCGAGATCAGGCGCCCGGGTTTTCGGATTCATCACGAGAGCCCGGATCGTACCCGGCCTGAACCGGCTCAGGATCCTCGGCGATACGGGTTTCATGGAGGCGGCAAAGCGTGGGAAATGCGCATCGATCACACGGGAGACCCGCTCTCCCATGCGGGTCGAGATCGTTGCGGCCGGATTGAATCTCCCGCGCCAGTTGCTCGAGCGCGCGACGCCAGGCCTGCTGCTGACCCGGCCAGTCGGGAATGGGTTCGATGCGTCCCAGATGAGGCAGGATCTCGGGGCATTCGGCGAGACCCGTATAACCCATCCGGCCGGGTTTGAGACAGGCTATGAGAAGCGCACGCGCATCGGGCCAGGCGAGTGCATAAACCGGGAGCTGGGGCTCGAGGGGACGCCCCCCCATCCATTCCTGCGGGTTCGGGGACACGCCTGTTTTGTAATCCACGATGACGAGCGCTCCATCCGCAAGCCGTTCGATACGATCTGCGCGGCAGTCGAATCGGAGCCCCGAGAGCGTGAGGGAGGCCGTCTGCTCGGTCAGGATCTCGAAGGCGGCCTCGTGCGGGATTTCCTGCTCCCTGAACCAGGTTTCAAGCCGGTCGATAAAACTGGGGCGAAGCGCCTGCCTGAGCGCCCGAGCAAGTGGTCCATAAGCTGGCTCTTGCGCGAGCGTGGCATCAACCGCATCTTTGATCGCGACCTGGATCCGGGCCCAATCCCACTCCTGCCCCGGGTGCACGCGCACGTTCTTCCCGATCCAATCGAGCATGGCATGCAAGAGGCGGCCACGCATGCTCGGATCAAATGGCAGGCGCCAGGCGGGCAGGGTTTCTGCCCGCAGGCGGTGTCCGGCAAAGGCCTGGAACGGGCAGGCGGCCTGGTCTCCAAGAAAACGGATGCCCCCCCGTATATCCGTGGCCTCCATTGCGACCGCTTCGGTAAAGGCAACCGTTTCGAGCGGGGAATCCTGCATCCGAGCCGCGTGGCGAAACCCGTGCAGGCCGAGTGGGCCCGCTTCCGGAGCGGACCACTCCGCGAGGAGCGGCGACGGATCGAGATCCCGGTCATCTTCACGACGCGTGAAGCTCACGACGATTTCCGTGCTCGTCGTCCGCCAGCGGGTCAGAAGCCGTTCATTGAACTGGTATTCCCTCATGCTGCTCGCATGCGGCAACCCGCGCTGCCGCTGAAGCGCGAAAGGCAGGAAGGGGTGCGGGTGGGGTTCAGGTGGCCACGCGTGGGCTTCCGCTCCAACGACCCAGATGCGGTCGAAGGCGAGTCCCGCCGTTTCAAGCGGACCCATCACTTCAATCGGCGCGGCGGGTGTCTCGGGCTGGAACAGCCGCTCGCCAAAGACTTTGCGCACGAGGAGACGAAAATCGGAAAAACGCCAGATGCGGGGCAGCGCGGCCAGCCCTGCGATCTCCTCAAGCGTCTCGTTCCAGGCGAGCTGTGACTGATAGTCGGCCGAGTTCAGCGGACGGGCTCCGGGCCAGCCGAAATCAGTTAACAGCCCGGACCAGAGACGAAGCCAGTGGGACAGCGGCTGGGCTCGATCGATCCCGGATGCGGCCAGCCGCACGCCGGATTGATCAAAGGCGCGCCGGAACGCTTCCGGACAGACTCTGGATGGACCGGGCAGATCCCATCCGGCATCCGCATTGCGTCCGCGTTCGCGCCAGGCGCAATCATATGCAAACCGGCTTGGACCATCACGCGTGGGATCGCCCCAGTAGGGGCTTCTCAAAAGACGGCTCAAAACCATGGGGGCGCGAGTGGCTTCTGCCCGATCCAGGATGTCGAGGGCGGAACCGACCAAAGGATAGGCCCCAAGCGCCTCGCCCAGGCTCAGATTGTAAGGCCGCTCGTCGATTCCGCCCTGGGTGATGAGCCTAGGCGGAGCCAGCACGTCATCGAAGATGGCACGCACCTTGGATCGCAACCGCTCGAGTCCGAGCACGATCACACCGATATGCTGATCGGGGTTTTCGAGGAGGCTCCTCCGGGCGAAATGCGCGGCTGCATAGAGTTCGGTCTCGCGGTCCGGGAATGCCCACACACTGGCACGCTCGAGGCTACGGATCGCCATCGGAATCTCGCGACTCACCCATCCGCGCGATTGCCAGGCGGCCGCCAAGTGCAGTTCAAGCGGAGTCCGCTCGTCAAACCCCTGGAAGGTGAGGGGGCCACCCGCCCCGAGGTCGATGGATCCGGATTCGATCTCGAAGACCAGGTTACGGAGCAGGGATTGTCGGGATTCAAAGCCGGCCGCCTGGAGACGCTCCAGAAAACGCTTCCGCAACCTCGCATACTGTCCGACATCCTCGGACACTTCCGACCCCCAATCGCCATCGGCGATCTCCCAGTCACATTCAAGGGCAAAAGCCTCCGCAGCCAGATTCGCCAAGCTCCATGCGCGTGCGGGATCGATTGCCTCATCGAGGTCGGATGCGGCATCCATCCAGAACAGGCGATCGCCGGCTGGGGGAAGACAGGGCCGGGGGTGATCGTGCCGCTCCCAGAGCGAGGCGGCAAAGTTTTCCGGGAGCTCGATCCTGGGCATTTCAGCGACCCGGCATCCGGCACGGCACTGGGTCGCCCATTCGTCCGCGAGGAGCACACGTCTCAGCCTCTGTGTCGGAACCAGCCAGATACCCGTCCGCAGAGCGGCGGGTACCGGTTGTTGCAGGCGCTCGGTCCCCTTCATGATGCAGGCTGCGGGTAGTCCGCCGCCCGGCCAACGGCACGGCGGACCCAGGGGCGGCGCAGCGTTGCGTTCTCTGCCAGAAGGCCCAGTAACCCACTCCGTATGCCCAGGAGATCCGGGCTCCGAAAGAACATCCGCACACCTTCCAACGCGAGAAGAAATCTCTGATTTTCCCGCATCCGACGGCGCTCATAACGTTTGAGTGCGATCTGAAGCCCAGCTCGACTCCAGTCATCACACCCGACGAGACAACCCGAGAGCGCCTTTGCATCCAGCAAACCCAGATTGAGTCCCTGTCCTGCAAAGGGATGGATCACATGTGCGGCATCTCCAGCCAGGGCCAGCCGGTCGCCGACATAGGCACGCACGTGCTGTCGGCGCAGCGGGAACGAGCGGGGAGGTGCAAGCAGCGTGACGCCACCGCCGATTCCCTCGGTCCCCTCGAGAAGAAGGGCTTCGAATGAGGACCCCGGGCGGGCGAGCCATGATCGCGCCCGTTGGGCAGGCATCGACCAGACGCCCGAGACGGTCCCATCCGGAGCCGGCAGCAACGCCAAGGGACCCCAGGGCGTGAACACCTGCCTCGGCGTCGATCCGAGATTGCGCGCGCTCGTGAATCCGAAGGTCAGGGCATCTTCCCCGTAATCCAGGGTATCGAGGGGGATCCTGAACTGTTCGCGCAAGCTTGAATGGCTGCCCTCCGCCACGACGAGTAGCGGTGCCCGCCATGCTGAATCCCCCGTCCCGATCACCCACCCGGTGGCCTCGAGTTTGATGGAGAGTGGATCGATGGCGTAGGTTGGAATCTTGAGTTCGTCCACCCGCGCCGCGAGAACCCGATTGAGATCGCGCGCAAAGACCATGCCCCCGAGCAGGAAGCCGCCGATGTCTTGGGCGGCGAAACGCACGCGTGTCGTCTCCCGGTGCACCCAGATCTCGAGATCGGAGAAGGTCCGGCATTGGGTCGGGCCGAGCGCTGAATAGAGGCCCTGACTCTCAAGAAGACCCAGGCTGAGCGGTGAGAGCGCATAGAGCCTCGGATCCGAGGCGCCTGATGTTCTTTGTGGTGCCGCATCCAATAGCGCCGCCTTGCGGCCCGATTGGACCAAAAGACACGCAAGCAGCATCGCGACGGGGCCGCCCCCGGCGATCGCCACGGGAGCGCATCCGGCGGGCGTCTGCCCGGGGGGGATCAAGGGTTCCATCCGAGCCCAAAACGCAGGATCGCGCGCCGCAATAACGGCACCGTGCGAACGACCTGCCAGCCGGAACGTCTGGCGCGACGCACGAACGGACTGCGCGACTCAAACAATCGCGGCAAGCTTTCGGTCAGTTGTCCGACGCGCCGATGGTCAGAGCGCCGTTCCTGCCAATAGCCTTTGAGCCATTCGGCGGAACCAAAATCACACCCCGCCTGCCTGGCCTCAGAAAGCCGGGTCACGAGTATCCGGGCATCCCGCCAGGCCAGATTCATGCCTTGCGCGGCAAAGGGAGCGACGCTGTGGGCGGCCTGACCAATGACAAGAATGCCCTCTCGGTAGGGCGGATCGATGTGACGCCGGATGAGATCGAACCGGGTGGGAGCCTCAATCAGGCCCAGGCCTTCGGCGGGCAAATCGAGCAGGCGAGAGAGGGTCAGGCACTGCTCGGCGGGTGGATTCGCAAGAAAAGTTTCCGCCCGATCCCTTCTCAAGGTCCAGGTGAGTGTCGCCTCCGAGGCCGATTCGGGCAAGAGCGCGAGGAGACCCTCCGGCCCGAGGCGTTCCGAGACCCGGTCTTGGGTCACGCCGGTCAGGCCCTGTAGACGGATGACCAGTGCGGATTGCCCGGAATCGCGTGTCCGGATATTGAAACCTTGCTCATCGAGAAAAGAGGAGACCTGCCCTTCGGCGACAACGAGAAGACGGGGGGCGGGGATCGCTGTGGTTCCAGAACCGGATTCGATCTCCATCGAGCCCCGGGGTTCCCCGGGCCCCATCCGGCGAATCCTCGCACCCTCAAGAAGCCGTATACCGGGCTCACTCCGTATCGCACGCTCGAAAGCCCGGGCAAGCTGGGCGGCATCCACGGCATAGCCCAGGGTCGGCAAACCGATCTCCCGCGCCTCGAAGTGGACGGGGCGGGTGCCCGGCTCGTCCACCCGGATCGAATGGATGGGCTTTAGCGACCCTTGCATCTCATTCCAGACTCCGATCTGACCGAGCCACTGGGCGGACAGTTCCGACAGGACAAAACGCCGGCGATCCTTGCCGGACACCCCTCTGCTGCGTGACTCGATGAGCGTCACGCCGAGACCGAGACGCGCGAGCCCGAGCGCCAGCGCCGCGCCGACCGATCCGGCTCCCGAGACAGCAATCTCGCAATCCTCCATGCGGGATCCAGCGCGAGGAGGCATCAATGCCCCCGGTTTTGCATCACGGATTCGATCGCGGAAGCGGTTTTGACGAGTCCCGCCGTGAGGACATCCGGATCTTTCCGGGTGACCCGGACATCATCTTCGATCCGGACACCGATCCCCTGGAAACGCTTGGGCACCCCGCGCAAACCTGGACGAATATAAATACCCGGCTCCACCGTGAGCACCATGCCGGGTTCGAGCTCGCGCCAGGCACCATCTACCTTGTAGCTCCCGACATCGTGGACGTCGAGTCCGAGCCAGTGCCCCGCCCGATGCATGTAGAAGACCTCATACGCCCGATCTCGAATGAGTTCCCGGAGCGGGCCCTTGAGAAGTCCCAGGCGGATCAGCCCCTGGGTGATCACCCGGACGGTGGTCTCATGCGGTTCGTTCCAGTGGTGACCCACCCGGCAGACCGCGATAGCGGCTTCCTGTGCCGCGAGAACGAGATCATAGATCGCCCGTTGCTCGGGGGTGAAGGTGCCGGTCACGGGAAGGGTTCGGGTGATGTCGGAGGCATAGCCTTCCGATTCGCATCCCGCATCGAGAAGCAGGAGATCGCCGGCGCAGAGCAGGTCTCGGTTGTCGACATAGTGGAGCACACAGGCGTTGGCTCCGCTCCCGGCGATGGTTCCATAAGCCGCCTCAAGCCCCCCGCTCGCGAACGTATGGAGAACTTCGGCCTCGACATCGTATTCATGAAGCCCCGGGGCGATCCGGGCCATGACGCGCCGGTGAGCAGCCATACTGATCCGGGCGGCCTTGCGCATCTCGGTCACTTCTGCGGCTGACTTGAACAAGCGCATCTCATGAATCAGCGGGTCGAGCGACACGAAAGTCTCCGGTGGAACCACGCCCTGACGGGAGCGCTCACGCAACCGGTTGATCCACCCCATGATCTCAAGATCGAACTCCGCGTTTTGCCCCATGGTGTAATAAATGCGTTGTGCCCCCTCAAGCAGCCCCGGCAGGATCTGCCCGATCTCCCCGATCGGGAACGCCTGATCGGCACCAAGCTCGCGGATGGCCCCCTCCGGCCCGAGACGTCGCCCCGTCCAGGTTTCCCGCAAACGGTCCCGTGGTCTCACAAAAAGGAGATACTCCCCCTCCGGCCGACCCGGGACCAGGACCATTACGGCATCGGGCTCGGAAAATCCCGTGAGATAGAGGAAATCGCTGTTCTGGCGGAACCGGTAGGCGACATCGCGATTGCGGATCTTTTCATGTGCGCCCGGCAGGATGGCCAGCGTACCCGGCCCCATCTCCCGGGTCAGCGCGCGTCTTCGTCGTACCCATTCCTGATGATTCATGCTATCGCTCCCGATCGGATGAGATGGCTTGCCGTTCATCATATAGGAACTGAACGGCCACCCGAAGGTACCCGGCCAGTTCAATATAGGACACTTCATGATCTTCTGCGGGGTCATCCGGCGTCGCCGCGCGCCTGATCTCCGTGAAATCAAAAACGATTGCGTGGCCGCCTGCCGATAGCGGCAGGACGGAATCCAACCCGGTGAATGCCGGAAGAAACCTGGATAATCATTCGCAGGAGGCACCGCCTTGGACCCACACGGCGGCTCGATCCCGGGTGGCAGGGGGAATCACGCAAAATCCAATCGTCCACTCCACCCGACTGGCCGGTATCGGGCCCGATTCTAACACTCGACAGGTTTCCGCCCCGGGTGGTAAACGGGCGATTTGACCCGGATTCCATTCGTTCGTATAGTTGGACGTTGCCTGGAGACCCTTCGATGAACTGGCAAGAAGAACTTGAGTCCCTTGAAAAACGCCTGCGACTCATCCTGATTGAGACCACAAGGCTCCGCCAGGAGAACCAGTCGTTGCGCACCAAAATGGGTGAGCTCGCAAACGAACGGGCCGTTTTGCTCCATACCCGCGATGCGGTGCGCTCCCGGGTCGAATCCATGATCCATCGCCTGAAGATCCTCGAAACCGAACGATGACCGAAGAAATCAAGTCCGTCACGATCCGGATCCTGGATCGCGAATTCCAAGTCAGCTGCCCGGAATCCGAACGTCTGGCACTCCTTGAGGCGGCAGCCCTTCTGCACGACCGGATGCAGGAAATCCGCTCCGAGGGGAAGCTGATTGGTCTCGACCGGATCGCTGTCATGGCAGCCTTGAATCTCGCCCACCAGCTTTTAGCCCTCAAGCGCCAGGCCAATCCGTTGTCCGAACAGTGGCTCGAACGCATCCACCTTTTGAACGAGCAACTCGCGCAAGTCGATGACCCGGCAGAGCGCCTACACTGACCGGTTTCATCAAAGGTTGCGCGCCGGTGCTCTCACCCGGCATCTCCACGATCCGGCACACGGGAGGGTTGGGATTGGCTTGCAAATGACGGCGCGGGGATGCATGATTGTGAGGACATCTCCTGCTGCCTGCGATAGGGGCTGGGATTCTCTTCGAGCCTATTGATCTATCCCGGAGGCCGACTGGCCGTTGGTGCGCAGACCCGCCACGAAGCGGGGAGCCTGAAGATGACCGCGAAGCTTCCACCTGAACCGAAGGTTCAAGGGCAAAAGCCCGTAACGATGTCGGCGGGAGATGTCCTTCACCCCCCATCGCCCGATTCGGAAAATCACTTCCGCATCCGGCGGGTGATGCGCGAGCGTTGTGCCGCACTGAGCGCCGAGAACAGGAATGAAGCCGCCCGCCGGCTCGCTCACCGCCTCTCGGGCTTTCTGGAATCGCACCAGATCGAGAAGCTCGGCAGCTATCTTCCGTTCCGAAACGAAATCGATCCCAATGGCTTCAAACTCCTCATGGGTCCCACGGCACCATCCATTTACCTCCCCCGCCTCATGGATGAGACGCTCCTGTTCGTACGCTGGGAACCTCAGACGCCCATGGCAGCCAACCGGTTCGGCATTCCGGAACCCGTTCACGGACCCACGCTTACGGCCGAGGAGTGTCCCTGTCTGCTTCTGCCGCTCACTGCATTCGATCCATTCGGCAGACGCATCGGGTCGGGAGGCGGGTTTTACGATCGAACCCTCGCCTTCCGGCTGGGTTCCTCTCCCAGACGATCGCCGGGACCCCTCCTCATCGGCGTGGGATACGACTGCCAGTGCATTGAACGGATCGATCCCAATCCCTGGGATGTGACCCTTGATGCCATCGTGACGGATCGATCCTGGTACCAGGATGGCCAGACGTTTCCCGATCTCACCTGGGAGCGCCTGGTGGCGCACTGAGCTGCCCAGACTGACCATGGCACAGTGGCTCTTCAAAACCGAACCAAGCGAGTTCAGCCTCGAGGATCTCCTCGCTGCCCCGGGACGAATGACCCGCTGGGAGGGGATTCGCAACTATCAAGCCCGCAACTACCTCCGGGATGCAGTTCGAATCGGGGATCCGGTGTTTCTCTACCATTCGAGTTGCAGGGAACCCGGGATCGTAGGTCTCATGGAAGTGGTCCGCGCAGGGTATCCGGATCCCACCTGCCTCGACCCCGAGAGCCCCTATTACGATCCCCGGAGCACCCCCGAGCGCATCCGCTGGTACACGGTCGATGTGCGTCTGATTGCCCGCCTGTCCGCCCCGCTCCCCCTCCGGACCCTGCGCCAGGAGCGGGCGCTGCGTGGCTTTCAACTGCTGCGGCGCGGCAACCGACTCTCGATCATTCCCGTGACACAGACGCTCTGGCAGCACCTCATGGAACTCACAACCCTGCTCCCGCTCTGATCACTCGCGAGTGCATGTCCATCCGTTTCAGTAAAATAAATCTGAATTTTCTTTTTTCTTGTGTATACTCTCCGCTGTGTTGTTACACAGCGGAGATTCCGCGATGATGAAACGTAAAGTGACCAAGAAGAGTGCGCCGGCCAAAAAGTCGTCTGCACGTCGTAAACCGGCCCGCAAAGCCGCCTCAGCCCATCGCCGCCCCGCCGCCAAAAAGCGGGTCGCAGCGAAGAAAAAGGCTCCAGCCAAAAAGAAAGTGGCAGCTCGCAAAAAGAGCGCCACACACGGCAAAACTAAAAAGAAAGCAGCTGGCGGTCGCCGTCGCGCGGCCAAAAAAGCTTCATCCCATGGCAAGAAGACTGCCGTAAAAAAAAAGGCAGCTAGCAGGCATGCGGCCTCGGTGAAGAAGAAACCGGCCCGCAGGTCGGCCAAAAAACGTCCTTCCGGGACGAGTCAGCGTCCGTCTCCGTTTATTCCGGAGCCGAAACTGCCGCTCTATGAGAGCGGGGAAGCATCGATCAGTGCCATTTTCTGATCCTGCGCGTTGACGATCCAGGCGCTGGGCCGATGAGCCCAGCGCCTTTTTCATAACCTGTCGAGGCCCCGGGAATCGATGCCGCCAACCAACACCCCGCCGTGGGTTGAAAAAGCCAAGCGGCTTGCTGCCGAAACAGCCCTGTCCCTGGTTCAAAACGTACGTTATCTAGGGGTGGGAACGGGATCGACCACCCGCTATTTCATAGACGGACTGGGTGGAATCCAGGACCGGTTCGACGGCGCGGTTGCGAGTTCCGAACAGACCGCAGCACTCCTCCGGCAAGCGGGGATACCCGTTCTCGACCTCAATGAAACCGGTGACATCGACCTTTATGTCGATGGCACGGATGCCTTTGACCCGCATTTCCGCTTGATCAAGGGACACGGGGGCGCCCTCACGCGGGAAAAGATCCTGGCCACGGCCAGTCGGCGCTTTATCGTGATTGCCGACGAAACCAAGCGTTTCGACCGTCTCGGAGACTCCGTATCGGTTCCGGTCGAAGTCATCCCCTCTGCCCGGAGCTATGTCGCCCGCCAGATTGTGCGCATGGGAGCGACGCCCTCACTCCGCGAGCGGTATCTCACCGACAACGGCAATCAGATCCTCGATGTCCTGAGCCTCACCCTCACAGACCCCCCGCAACTCGAGCGTGAGTTGAAGTGCATCCCGGGAGTGGTCGAGGTCGGAATCTTTGCCCGGCGCCTGCCGGAACTGATTCTCATGGCCACCTCGCAGTTCACGGTGGAACGGCTGAAGCCGACCTGAGCGCAGGGGATCCGAATGCGGTGTCCTCCGGCAGGCCGGTCGAGGAGGTTTGAGGCATCAATAGGGATCATCGACTTGCGGAAAGCGAGCTGACCCGACCGATCCCGGTCAATCCGGAGTCGCATCTCATCACTCGAGAAGTTGTGCCTGCACAACCGTTTCCTCCGGTTCCCGGAAGTTGGTGAGACCGACTCCGACCAGCCGGTAGGCCTGATGGGGACCGAGATCCACCCGCCCCCTGAGTGCCAGGACAATCCGGATCAGCTCGTCGCCGGATGCGAGAGGAGCATCCTGCGTCAGGCTTCGGGTCAAAACCCTGAAACCATCCGTCTTGAGCTTGAGGACCACGGTATGGGCAACCCGTTTTTCCCCTCTGGAGGCCACCCAAACCTTCTCGGCCAGGCTACGAATCGTTGATGTGGTTTCTTCGAGGAGCCGGTCGCGCTCAAATGTATCTTCTGCTGAAATCGATTGTGTGGGACGATTCGGAACCACCTTGCGTTCGTCGATCCCCCGCGCAAGTTCGTACAGGCGCAAGCCGTTACGACCAAACTCACGCACGAGCCCACTCCGATCGAGAGCGAGGAGATCCCCGGCCGTCCGGACCCTGAGCGTCTCGAGCTTGCGGGCCGTCACCTGCCCCACCCCAGGCAGTCGCGTCACCGGCAAGGGGTAGAGGAAGGCAGCCGCCTCTCCAGGCCGGATGACGAACAACCCGTCCGGTTTGCGCCAGTCCGAAGCGATCTTGGCCAGAAACTTGTTGGGCGCCACACCGGCTGAGGCGGTGAGTTCGAGTTCTGCGCGGATGTCCCGCCGGATGGCTTCGGCAACTTGGGTGGCAGACGCCAATCCAGCCTTGTTTTCGGTGACATCGAGATAGGCTTCGTCGAGCGATAGGGGCTCCACAAGATCGGTGTAGCGCCCCAAAATCCGGCGCACACTCTCGGAAACGGCCCGATACCGTGAGAAATCCGGTGGTACAAAAATCGCGCTCGGGCACAGGCGTTCCGCTCGGCGCGCAGGCATGGCTGAGTGGACACCCAAACGCCGTGCTTCATAAGAGGCGGCGCACACAACGGATCGAGCTCCCTGCCAGGCGACAACCACCGGCTGGCCCTGCAGCGCGGGATGGTCGCGTTGCTCAATGGAAGCATAAAACGCGTCCATATCCATATGGACGATTTTCCTGACGCTCATCGTTCAACTATACGCGAGCGGACAAGAAGGTGGACCCGTGTGGGATCGGGACGGCCGCCACCGCGTTGGCGTAGTGACCGATGCATTCGGAGTTGTTGTCGGAAGGCATACGCAGGATGGGTGTCCATCGGCAGCATGCTTGGGGTCCGTTCGGAGGCGCGCCTCGCCCAAAGACTCTCCTGATCGGAACCCTGAACGCATCGCCCACGCGCGGGGCTTCCACAGATTTACCAGTGACCTCGCGCCACGGAGAACGCGAACCACCCACTATTTGAGGGGTGTTCCAAAACCCAGGTAAAGGGAATGAAGCGCCAGGGCATTCCACCCGCTGCGATCAGTCCCGCACAAATCGCTTTTGCACCCGAGTGAGCCGGTACGCGTATCGTACCCACGATCTCAAAGGGTGTAGGGCGACCGTTGATCACAAGCGGAGCGAAACGCCAGAACCGGACCGCCCAGATCACACCTACTTGGTCCGAAAGATCCCAGTTGCTCTTGACAACCCATGCAGATCCGACACGCCCCTGGGTATTCACTCTTGCCTCGAAAATGATCGCTCCCGGCCGGTCGACGGGCTTCGGGCAGACGAAAGAGATCTGTCGAACCCTGAGCCCCGAGTCCGGCAACCCCCAACCCGGCAGGGGCAGGCGACCTCTCCGGCCACCGCCTCCGCCGCGAGCCCCTTTCCCCTTGGCCAAACCCGCTTTCCGCGGCGTCCAGGGGACGCTCGGAAGAAGAGTCCCGATCCGCGCGAACTCTGAACGGACGGCCGAAAGTGCGAGCGTATCTCCCATATGGATGACCGCGGGAGCGGACAGCGGAGGGGTTACAGGTGAAGCGGAAGGAACCGGGTGGACGAGTGTTCGCGACTTTCGGGCGGGTGGAGGGAGACGCCGCATCCAGCGAACGGTCACTGGGACTTTGCGGACATGCGGTAAAAGCGTGTGGGTGAAGTTCGCGAGCCACATGCCGAGCCCGAAGAGCAGACATGCTTCCACAGCCAAGGCTAGGCCGATCTGAAATCCTTTTGGATTCATGGCGCGTACCGCCCGTCTACCGCGAGATCTCCCCATCGGTCACTCACCGGCTTCGGGCCGAGAGCCTGTTGCGGCTTCCTTGTGCCTGGGCGGTGCTCAGCCGAAGCAAATTCGATGCTATCGCAGCCGATACGCGGGACATGGCCATGGCTTGCCTGTGTTTCCGTATCCTCTAAGGCCGCACATAGATCGCTTCCGCTAACTTGGTTAGCGGCTGGTCGGAGCACGGACCTCTTTGTCCAAGCACTACCCATGGGGAGGCTATCCTGTGGCTCGGAATGAGGAGAATCCCGTTGGCACCCAGGCGAGCGGCTTGTCTGCGGAGCCTCGCGAGCACGATCCGGTCGAGTCCGGGTGAATTACAGCCTCCATACCAAGCAGCATCCAGCTTGGCTACAACCGTGTAGTGCCGGGGAATCAAGGGGGATTCGAATACCCTGACCATTGCGGGCGAAATCGAGGGGTGGGTGGGACCCACGATCCGGGGTGAGGCAATGCACGCCGAAAGTCCCAGCACCAGAGCTGTCCCAACGCCCAGGGTACGAAGGTGGATCCGAATCAAGTTCATGGTCAACACCTACCCTCCAAACGGTGGCAAGTTCCCACGTACCCAAACTCCAACTTCAGAAAGCACTCACCTCGTGAGTGCCCTTAAGCTACCGCCAGTATAGTGCTTCCATCACGGCTCCAAATAGATTTGCTGGGCTCAGCAAGATCCGGTTACGGCACACTGGTTGAAGGCCCAGTCGCCCAGTCCGAATACGCCGCTACAGCCGGTACCGCTGAGTTTAGAACACAACCCCATGATGGCAGCACCACCATAGTTGAGTTTTTTGGGTCCCAAGTTGACCTCCTCAACTTTTTCGTCGTAGGCGAGCTGCGCCTGCAGCGACTTTGGGGGGAAAGTCACATACGATGTAAGCCCGTAGAAGGTGAGGGGAGTGAGTACTTCCCCGCTGTCGTTCTCCGGGTCGCCGTTTGCGGCATGTCCCGTGTTGGATACAAAGCCGTAAGTTAGCGGATTGGTGCCCGTGACCTGGTATTCCGCACCTGAGCCATCTGAAAATACAGTTACGACTACCGTTCCCAACGGCACAGCGGCTCCTGCGCTATCCTGAACCAGCCAGTCGCTGACTGCCGACTGCTGGGATGTGCCCGCGAACGACGTGGCTACGCTCGTGGGAATCTGCACCGCCAGTTGCGGTGCCGCCACCGCGAAGTCCTGTTCCATCTCGGCCGTCGAGTTGGTGCCCCAAAACCAGCGGTTGATCCATTGACCGGTTCCGTCATCATAGAAATGCTCGTACGTCATGGTTGCGAGAAGAGCAGCCCCGGGGTTCACCAGAATGAAATGGACTAAGGTGAGATCGCCGCTGCTATAGGCTCCGGACGGCATATGCTGAGCAGCATATTGCTGAAACATGGGCAAGGTCATGCAGCTGGTACACTCTTCGGCAGCCAGATTTCCGGCTCTCGCCCGGCCAACCATAAACACGAGCACGGCAAAACCGAGCAGAAATATAATATTCAGACCTTTGCAAGGTTGCATGGCTACTCTCCTTGAATTAATGACCACTACCCGAAAGTATCCCCCCCCCCGAGCTTTTGTCAAGTACTGAGATTGATGAGCGCGGGCATGGTAACGGGCTTGCAAAAATACGCCAGCGATGCGGCGCGACAACGGTGATCCAGCCCAAAGCTTCAGGTCTTCAATACCGCACTGATGACCGAGCAATCCGGCTTTTCATTCGATGAAGCAAGCGAGGACCGCGCATTCTGCGTGCCGCTCAGAGTGTCGGCGGTGGGTGCAGCATCTCGTGAATGCTGCGGTGACGGAGGAATATTCCGTCTATTATTGTTTGCCGTCCCGTGTATTGGCTGGGGGACTAGGATTCGAACCTAGGTTAGCGGAGTCAGAGTCCGCTGTCCTACCGCTAGACGATCCCCCAATGAGGCGGAATCAGCGCTTCGAGAACTGGGTGGCACGTCGGGCCTTGTG
>JAJZBR010000063.1 GCA_021798795.1 Pseudomonadota bacterium | reverse complement strand
GCCTCCCGCCACGATCAAAAGCAGGAGTGAAAGCCAGACGATCGGGCGATCCCCGGCGCGGTCATAGGGCGTGAGCCCCGTCTCGGGCTGGATGGAACCTGTGAGCACGAGAGGCAGAAACGGCGGCAGCCGGCCGATCAGCTGGCCGCGATCGTCGATGAGTCCCGTAATCGCCGTGTTGTCGACACGTGCGAGTGGCCGGCCAGTCTCGAGCGCGCGCATGCGCGCCATCTCGAACTGCTGGTCGGGCCCGATCGTGTGTCCAAACCAGGCATCGTCGCTCACATTCACGAGAAAAGTGGCCCGGGGCAGCGCGCGCCGGATCACGCGCCCGAAGGCATCCTCGTAACAGATCGAGATCCCGGCCCACTCCCCATCGATCCGAAACGGGCGCTGATGGATGGCCCCCACGGTGAAACTCGAATGCGGCAGGTGGAAATCCTTGAGCCAGCGCCGGGCAAAGCCTGGCAGCGGGAAGTATTCCCCGTACGGGACGAGATGGTGCTTGTCATAGAACTCGGGATGCCCGGTGCCCAGCCGGATTGCCGAGTTGTACTCCGCTTCACTCCGGGAAACATAGTGGAAAATCCCCGCTATGAGAGTCGCCTGGTGGCGCCGGATGGTCCCAACCAGCGGACGGATCCCGGATCGGGCCGTCTCATACCAGGTCGCGATCGCGGATTCCGGCCAGACGATGAGACGCCCCCGGTGCCAAAGCGGCGTGCTCATGGCCTCGTAGTGGGCGAGAATCGTCCGCCAGGCTCCGGGCCTGAACTTCATGCGCTGGGGAATGTCGCCCTGCACGAGACTCACCGTGATCGGCGATCCGTCGGGGTGAACCCAGTGGATCGCAGCGAGCGCGGGCGCGAGCAGCCAGAGCGCGCTCACCAGGCCGAGCGCAGCGAATCGCCCGCGTACCCCGGGCAATCGGATCGAGGCCACTACGAGACCTGCGGTCAGGGCGAGTGCGAAACTCACACCGAGCGCACCGACCGCCGGCGCATAACCCAAACCGAGCGGGCGTCCCACCGCGCTGTATCCGAGATCGAGCCACGGAAACCCGGTCAGGATCCAGCCGCGGATCCATTCGCCGAGTGTCCAGGCTGCGGGGAGCACGAGTCCATAGCGGAGAAACCCGGGCGCGGGAGCAAGCGCTCGGGCGAGCGCGCCCACTCCGGCGGTGAAGAGCGCACAGGTGAGCGAGAGGAATCCGACAAGCGCGAGAGCGAGCACCAGAGGTTCGTGCCCGACGACGTAGACGCTATGGATGATCCAACTCACCCCGAAGCCGAATAGGCCCAATCCGAAGAGGAGACCGCGAAAAGCCGCACGCCGGGCAGTGGCCCCGTCCCAGAGCGCAAACAGGGCTGCCGGGGCGAGAAACCCGAGAACCGAGAACCCGTAGGGTGCGAACGCGAACACGAGAAGGATCCCCGATGCGAGCGACAGAAGATCCTTGAGCCAGCCGGGACACTCACTCGGCCAGGGTCTTTGTTTCATGCCGGATCAGGATTCTTGGGAGCGGCCGGAGCCGGTTTGATCCGGCGCACTTCGAGCAGTTGGATTCGGCGCCGGTCGGCCCGGAGCACCCGGAATCCGAAGGATCCGAACACGAGGGTCTCCCCGCGCACGGGCACCCGCCCCCATTGGTCGACCAGGAAACCGCCGATCGTGTCGAAATCCACTTCGGGGAGACTGGCGTCGAAATGCCGGTTGAACTCCTCCAAGCTCGTGAGTCCCCGAACCGTGAACCGCTGGCGGCTGTGTTCGAGAATGTTGCCTTCCGTCTCGATGTCGTATTCGTCGTCGATCTCGCCCACGATCTCCTCAAGCACATCTTCAAGGGTAATGAGGCCTGCCACGCCGCCGAACTCGTCAATCGCGATCGCCATGTGGTTGCGTGTGCTGCGGAACTCGCGCAGGAGGACGTTCAATGCCTTGGTCTCCGGCACGAACAGCATCGGACGAAGAAAGTCGCGCAACCCGAAATGACGCGCACGTTCCAGGTAGTGGGACAGGAGATCCTTGGCCAGAAGGAGTCCCACCACCTCATCGCGGCTCGCCCCGATCACGGGATAGCGCGAATGGCCGGAGTCGACGATCGTGGCGAGTACTTTCGGCAAGGGATCCTCTTCATGAACCACGATCATCTGCCCATGCGGGATCATGACGTCGCCCACGCTGAGTTCGCTCACCCGGAGCACGCCCCGGAGCATGTCACGCGCCTGCTGGTCGAATACCCCGTTCGCGAAGGCCCCCTCAATGAGCGTCAAGACCGCATCCCGGTCCCGGGGTTCGCGTCCGAGGAGCTGGCCGATCCGCTCGATCCACCCGGGCGTTGCGGGGTCGGGCGGGGTATCTCCGGACATCAGGAGACACTCCCTGCTTTGACCTTGGGGGAGAGCCAGTAGGGATCCGGCAGGCCGAGCGCGCCGAGGAGGCGGATCTCGAGCGATTCCATCCGGCGCCTTGCGCTCGGGCGGATGTGGTCATAGCCCATGAGATGGAGGAGGCCGTGGATCGTGAGATGCGCATAGTGGGCACGGGCCGGACGTCCAAAGGCACGGGCTTCTTTGGCCACGCGCGGTGCGCAGAGTACGATATCGCCGAAGAAGCGCTCGCGACAGGGGAAGGTTCCGGCCGGGAAGGACAGCACATTGGTCGCCCCCCCTCTCCCCCGGAACTCCCGGTTGAGCCGCGCGCCCTCTGCTTCGCCTACGACTCTCACGCTCACCCGCCCCCTCAAACCGAGAGCGACTCCCGCCTCCTCGATCCAGTCCTGAAAAGTGCGCGCGGCGGGGATACCGCGCCTTGAGACCCCATAGCTCACCTCGACTTTCACGTGCCCAAGGCTCCTTGGGCTTCCTCGTAGGCCCGGACGATGCGCTTGACGAGTGGATGGCGCATGACATCGCCGCTGTCGAAGGCGACCATGCCGATTCCGGGGATGCCATTCAGGATGCCGAGCGCGTGACGCAGCCCGGAGCGTTCCGGATGCGGCAGGTCGATCTGGGTGAGATCGCCGGTCACAACCGCCTTGGAACCGAAGCCGATGCGCGTCAAAAACATCTTCATCTGCTCGATGGTCGTGTTCTGCGCTTCGTCGAGGAGGATGTAGGAGCGGTTCAGGGTCCGCCCGCGCATGTAGGCCAGAGGCGCGATCTCGATCAAGGCGCGATCGAGGTACCGGATCACCTTCTCGAAGCCGAGAAACTCATAGAGCGCATCGTAGATGGGTTTGAGATAGGGGTCGACCTTCTGCGCGAGGTCCCCGGGCAGGAAACCGAGCCGCTCGCCCGCCTCGACCGCCGGACGCACGAGAACCAGGCGTTCGCATTCGCCGCGCTCGAGGGTGCTCGCCCCCTGGGCCACGGCGAGGTAGGTCTTGCCGGTGCCCGCAGGTCCCACGCCGAAGGACAGGTCATGATCCCGGATCGCCTTGAGATAGGCCGTCTGGTGCGCGCCGCGCGGCGCGAACGGATGTCCCAGGCCGGGCCGATGCCCATCCGCGCGGGGGGGCTCCCACTCATCCCGATCGGCGGATTCGAGCACCCGGTGGATGCGGTCGGATCCGATCGGGTTCATGTCGCTTTGGGCATAAAGCCCGCGCAGGATCCGGCCCGCGGCGTCCACGGCGCCCTCGGCGCCGATCAGCCGGAAACGGTTCCCGCGGTTTCTGATTTCGATGCCGAGATGCGCCTCGATCTGGCGCAGATGCCCATCAAGCGGTCCGCAAACCCGTGCGAGACGCGCATTGTCGAGGGGTTCGAGGACAACCTCGGTCCCATGGATACGGCCCTCGCGCTTAGGCGACCTGGGTGCGCGTTCGTTCATGTTCGGCGATCCCCGGGCCGGGTTCGATGAGCCGGCCCCGCAATGAGTTGGAAAGTCCCTCGGTCACGAAGACCGGTACCATCTGTCCGACCAGACGCGCCGGACCTTTGAAATGGACCCAGTGGTTGGCTTCACTCCGCCCGGAGAGCATGTCCTCCGAGGGCTCGCCCCTGCGCTCGACGAGTACGGGAAGCGTTTTGCCGACCTCGGCCTGGCTGAGCGCCCGGGCCTTTGAATCGAGGAGCGCCTTGAGTGTCTCAAGCCGCTCGCGCTTCAGCGCATCGGGCACTTGATCCCCAAGGCTCGCTGCGGGCGTTCCGGGGCGGGAGCTATACAGAAACAGGAACGACTGGTCAAACCCGACCTCTTCTACGAGCGCGAGCGTGGCCGCAAAGTCGGCATCCGTCTCGCCCGGGAAACCCACGATGAGATCGGTCGTGAGCGAGAGCGCGGGACGCGCCATCCGCAGGCGGCGCACCTTGGAGCGGTATTCGAGTGTGGTATAGCCGCGTTTCATCCGCGCGAGGATCCGGTCGGATCCGCTTTGGACCGGCAGATGCAGATGCCCGGCCAGTTTCGGAACCTCCGCGAAGGCTTCGATGAGTCTCGCGCCGAACTCGATCGGATGGGAGGTCGTGAAACGGATCCGCTCGATGCCCGAGATCGCCGAAGCGTAGCGGATGAGATCGGCGAGATCGAGGATCTGCCCGCGGTGCGGGCCCTGCCAGGCATTGACGTTCTGGCCGAGAAAGGTGATCTCCCGCACGCCCTGGCCCGAGAGCGCATAGACTTCCGCGATCACATCGGCAAAGCTCCGGTTGACCTCCTCGCCGCGGGTATAGGGGACGATGCAGAAGCTGCAGTACTTGCTGCACCCCTCCATGATCGAGACGAATGCGGTCGGCCCCGTGGCCACGGGGTCCGGGAGGGAATCGAATTTTTCGATGGCGGGAAACCGGACATCGACCTGGGCGCGTCCGGTCTCCTCCCGGGCTCGGAGCAGCTCAGGCAGCCTTTGGAGGGTCTGCGGTCCGAAGATCACATCCACGAAGGGCGCCCGCCTGAGCAGCTGGTCCCCTTCCTGGCTCGCCACGCACCCGCCCACGGCGATCCTGAGACCGGGTCGCAGGGACTTTTGCTGCCGAAAGCGGCCGAGCCGGGAGAGCGCCTTGTCGAAAGCTTTTTCCCGCACCGAGCAGGTATTCAACACCAAAAGATCGGCGTCCTCCGGCCCTTCGGCCGGAAGGTAGTCGAGTGTTCCCTGAAGGATCTCGAGCATTTTGCCCGAGTCGTAGACGTTCATCTGGCATCCCTGCGTCTCGATATATACCCGCTTCGGCATTGCGCTCCGACCATCCACCATGTACCCATTCTACCAAAGCTCGCCACGGGTTCCCGGGAAAACCGGGCACTCTCGGTGCTAAACCCGCATGAGGTAGAAACGTATCCTGAAAATCGCTTCTTTTGAGCCCATTTCGCGGGCGATGAGCCTGGTTCTGGGGATCAACCGGGGTTTCTGGGCCCGATATAACCCAAGTGTTCGAGCTTGAGCATGATCCTTTGCGCGGCCTCCTCGGGCGTCATCTGGGTCGTATCGAGATTGAGATCCGGATTTTCAGGAACCTCGTAGGGATCGCTCACCCCCGTAAAATCCGGAATCAGCCCGGCGCGTGCGCGCGCATAGAGTCCCTTTCTGTCACGCGCCTCGCAGGTCGTGAGGGGGGTCGAAACGTAGACTTCGATGAAACCTGCGCCCCGGGACTCGACCTCCGCGCGCACCGCGCGCCGGGTTCCGGCGTAGGGGGCGATCGGCGCACAAATCGCCACGCCGCCGCTTTTCGCGATCTCCGCCGCGACGAATCCGAGCCGCTGGATGTGGAGATCGCGGTGCTCGCGTGAAAACCCGAGTTCGCTCGAAAGCATCTTGCGCACGTGGTCTCCATCGAGGAGGGTCGTGGGGCGGGTGCCGAGTTCGAGGAGCCGCGAGGTCAGGATGTTTGCGATCGTGGATTTGCCCGCACCCGAGAGCCCGGTCAGGAAGATCGCAAACCCCCGCCTTGCGAGTGGCGCATGAGCCCGCCTGAGCTCCGCGATCACCTCGGGATAGGAAAACCACCCCGGGATCTCGAGCCCCAGGGCCAGTCTTCGCCGGAGCTCGGTTCCGGAGAGAGAGAGCGACTCCTCGCCGGGCGAAAGTTCGCCCGCTCCGACATACTGGCCGCGGCTTGGCGCATAGACCATCTCGTCGAAGGCGACCACCTCGATCCCGATCTCCACAGCCTTGGCGAGAGCCGCCTCGCGCGCGGCGAAGGGCGGGTAGAACGCCTCGCCATCCCGCCCCCGTCCGGGGCCGGCGTGATCGCGCCCTACGATGAAATGACTCGCGCCGAAGTTCCTCCGGATGATCATGTGGAGGAGCACTTCTCTGGGCCCGCCCATGCGCATCGCGAGCGGCAGGAGGGCGAGCTGCGTCGTCGCTTCGGGATAATACGTGAGTACCCGCTCGTAACAGCGCACGCGCGTATAGGCATCCACGTCTCCGGGCCGGGTAAGCCCCACGCAGGGATGCAAAAGGAGATTGGCCTCGTGTTCGCGCGCGGCGCGGAAGGTGAGTTCGACATGTGCCCGGTGGAGGGGATTACGGGTCTGGAAGGCGACGATCCGCTTCCAGCCAAGTGTCTCGAACCGGGCGCGGAGTGCGTTCGGGGTAAAGCGCAGCTCGCGGAAATCGTAGTGGGGCGGGGGGGTAAGCCCGAAAAGCTTCCCGCTCACATAGACCGGGTGGGTGGACTCGAGAAGGTAGCGTACCCCCGGATGGGTCCGGTCGGAGGTTCCGAAAACCCGGCGCGCCTCCTCGTCCCGATCGGGCCGGTCTAAGGTTTCGATCTCGATGGCTGCGACGGGAATGCCCTCGGGTTCCCTGAGTTCGAGCAGCACGCCCGGTGCGAGCCTCGTTGCGAGCGACTCCGGAATGTCGAGCACGATGGGGAGCGGCCAGAGCGTACCATCCGCGAGACGCCCGGTTTCAACCACGCTCCGATAGTCCCCGGGCGCAAGAAATCCGGTTAGCGGGTTAAAGCCGCCGTTCAGGATGAGTTCGAGATCGCAAAGCTGTCTTCGGGTGAGATCCCAGCTGGGCGAGCGCTCGCGCCGGATCTTTGAGAGGATCCGCTCTTTTTCGGCCGGGGTCACATAGTGCTCGGGTACGGGGGCGGCCATCGGGTTCATCCGGCATGATGGGATGGGGCGATTGTACGCCAGAGACCCCGATACATGGCACGAATCCTGCAACGTATCTCGTGAGACCACTCCAAAGAGTGCCTGCCCATGAACCCAACCAGAGGTTTTACCCTGATCGAACTCATGATCGTGGTTCTCATCATCGGGGTTCTGGCCTCGATCGCGATCCCGGCCTATGAGAACGATGTGGCCCGGGCCGAGGCCACCGAGGCGATCTCGATTGCGGGCGGACTCAAGCCCGCGATCGCGGAACTCTGGTGGTCGAACGGGAGTTTTACGGGGGTCACATCGGGCCAGGACGGGATACCCCATGCGGCGAGCCTCACCGGACGCTATGTGGCCCAGGTCCAAGTCGCTAACGGGACGATCCAGGCGATCTTCAAGAACCAGGGGGTCTCCCCGGGCCTGGCCGGCAAAACACTCACCCTGGCGCCGGTCGCCTCGACCTATGGCGGATCGATCAGCTGGTCCTGCAGTAGCGCCACGATCTCCCAGGCTCTCCTGCCCACGACCTGTAGCGGGCTCTGAGCGATTCTCTGATGTCATTTTCAGATGCCATGGAGACGACTATGGTCAGACATATTTTGTCACATGTGACAATATTTGTCATAAACCAACCTCACGCTTTACATCCCCTGGCTGGAAAGCTAGTCTCATAGCCTGAACGGGGTCTCCGAAATGCTCATCCGAGCCTGGCACGGAACCTGCAACATACTGGGTTAAGAGAGCTCTGTATGGGGAATGCCCATCGGGGCAGCACCCAAACGATTGACAGTCAACTTTGAGGTACCTAACCATGAACAAGCGTCAACAGGGTTTCACCCTGATCGAACTCATGATCGTGGTCGCGATCATCGGCATCCTGGCCGCCATCGCGATCCCGGCCTATGAAAACTACGTCGCCAAGGCCCAGTTCACCGAAGCGATTTCACTCATAAGCGGAGAGAAGATCCCGGTCACGAACTACTACA
>JAJZBR010000062.1:3231-8292 GCA_021798795.1 Pseudomonadota bacterium | reverse complement strand
ACTTTCCCAGCGGATGCCCTGAGGGTCGCGTGCCCAGTATTTGTCCGAGCGTGCGTAGCAGCAGGCGACGTCCTGCTCCAGGTCGAGGGTGATCCGGCCGGCCTTGAGACGTGCACCGATTGCATGAAGCTCAGCCGCATCTTCCGTTTGTAGACCGAGATGGCTCAACCCCGGGTTGAGACTCCCCTCCGATAGGGCAAAGTTGATACGCGGATCCTCAAGCATCCATTTGGCGTATCCGGGTCTCCGAGTTGTGGGTCTCGTTCCGAAAAGCGTTGCATAAAAAGCGATCGACTGGTCGAGATCAGCGGCGGAGACGTGTACGTGCAGGCGTTTCATCATGATTCTCCGTGGGGTTGGTTGAGACGGACGTTCTTCCGCAGGTACCGGCACCCTGCTCCCCGCAGCAGTTGGCCGTGAGATAGTCCACGAGCGATGCGATGGCAGCGTAATCGGCTACCTGGAAAAGCGTGCGACCTGAGCGGCGTGTGGTCACGAGACTCGAGTGGCGCAGCGCCGCGAGGTGGAAAGACAGTGTGGCGGGTGCGAGATCCAGGCGCCTGCCGATCACCCCGACCGCAAGGCCCTCCCGACCGGCCTGAACCAGGAGCCGGAAGATGGCGAGCCGGGTGTCGTGGGCGAGCGCACGCAGCGCACGGACAGCGGAATATTTTTCCATATATCTAGTATTATAAAAATAAATACGCCCTGTCAAGCCCCGACCATCGCCCGGCCCCGGTCTTTTGCCCACTCAACGTTCGAACTGTGCGTGCCCGCAGGGCAGGCTGGACTGTCATCTGCATCAGTATCGACCCCGAATGGACGCAACGTGCGATCATGGGCGGGAGAGGGGGCGACCGGAGACCGGAACATGCATGCTGCACCCGAGTTTTTGCTGATCGGCGCCGTTGCGCTCGTGGGCGTTTTGCATACGATCGTGCCCGATCACTGGGGTCCGATTGCGCTTCTGGCCCGTCAGGAGCAGTGGCCACAGCAAAGAGTGATCCGCACGGCGTTCGGGGCGGGCATGGGACATGTCCTGTCGACGCTCATCATCGGTCTCGTCATGTGGTATGCGGGGGTCGAGGTTGCCCATCACTATGGCGCACTCGTCGCCCGGATCTCGAGTCTCGGATTGATTCTTTTTGGAGGGTGGATGAGCATTGCCGCATGGCGGGAGCTAAGTGCTGCGGCTCATCCGGCCACGGGATCGTCCGTGACCCATGAGCATCTGACGGGCCGGACCCGTGCCACCACCCTCGTCCTCGTGCTCGGATCCTCACCCATGATCGAGGGGCTGCCGGCATTCTTTGCAGCGGGGCGCTACGGATCCTGGCTGATTGGGGTCATGGCGCTCGTGTTCGCAGCCAGCACGATTGTGACCTATGTGGTGATGTGCGTGTATTCGACTCGTGGGCTCAGACAATTCCGTTTCCGCGCCATCGAGCGCTATGGGGAGGTTTTGAGTGGCGGGTTCATCATGCTTCTCGGATTTGTTTTTCTGATCTGGCCGCTCACCTGATGCGGTTGAGACAGCTTGCGTTTCCAGTGACGTGCCGCCGCCTCGAGACTGGAGGGTGCGTTCGAGGATCAAACGATGGTACATGATCCCTCCCTTCTGAAACCTGCGGCCGAGATCGGCAGACGCCTCACCCAACGGCACGAGTCCCTGGTTCTCGCCGAATCGGTGACCGGGGGATGGATCGGAGCCATGCTCACCTCGATTCCCGGAAGCTCGAAGTGGTTCGAGGGTGCGTTCGTCGCCTATCAAACGGGTGCGAAGCAGCGCTGGCTCGGAATCCCCTCGGCTGATTTGGCCGGGGACGGAGCCGTGTCGGAGGCAGTCGCACGCTGGATGCTCCGGGGCGCGTTTGCCGCAGCCGATGCGGATTGGGCGCTCGCAACCACGGGCTATGCCGGATCTCGTCTCGGTTGTGACCCGCGAGTGGACCGGGCGCCCCAGGCATTCCATCCGGAGGAGCCGACCGGTCTCGTCTATATCGGCTGGGGTAGACGCGGGCCAGCAAATCTGCTCGAGCTGATTCGGCGCTACCGCTTTTCCGGAAACCGGGAGTCGATCCGTCACGCAACCGTCCGGATGGCACTCGCCGGACTCCTTGAGCAACTGGATGGCTGAGGAGCATTATTTTCTGGCGCTTTGGCCGGATTTCCCACTCGCCCTCGAAATCGAGCGTCGGGTCCGGCCATTTTGGGAAGCGGTCCCGGGGATGCGTCAGGTTGCTCCGCAGAACTACCATCTCACACTCGCCTTTCTGGGTTTCCAGCCCCCCGCCGCCCGCGTATCGATCGCCGGATGTGTGGATCCGCTCGGCTGGGGGAGATTTGATCTCACGCTCGACCGTCTGGGCGGATTTCGGCGTTCCCGGATCCTTTTTTTCGCACCGTCCACGATCCCTCCTGCGCTCACGGATCTGGTCAGGAGGCTCCGATCCGGGCTAATCGATGCACTTGGCGCAAGCCTTCCCGCAACGGGCGGGGAGTCTCTCTCTTTCGCCCCCCATGTCACCCTCGCCCGGTGTGTCCGGGTGTCGGCCGAGGCTCGTCCGGCCCCCGCCCTCGTGTGGCCGGTCGAACGGCTCTGTCTGGCCCGAACCTGCCCCGGAGGCGATTATGAAATCATCTCCGAATGGCGGCTTTCGGGTTTGGAGGAAAGGGTCTGAGTATGGAATAATCAGACGGTAGACTCAAAAACATCGAGCAGGTTTCCCCCATGACGGATGACAATCGCAAAAAAGCGTTGGTCCAGGCACTTGGTCAGATCGAGCGCCAGTACGGTAAAGGGGCCGTGATGCGGCTCGGGGATACGGTCGAACCCCGGGATATCGACGTGATCCCAACCGGTTCGCTCGGTCTCGATCTCGCGCTCGGGATCGGCGGACTGCCACGCGGGCGGGTCGTCGAAATCTATGGACCGGAATCCTCCGGAAAGACGACCCTCACGCTCCATGTGATCGCCCAGGCCCAAGCCCGGGGTGGGGTTGCTGCGTTCGTGGATGCCGAGCACGCGCTTGATCCGGGCTACGCCAAGAAGCTGGGTGTCAAGGTTGAGGATCTCCTGATTTCGCAGCCCGACACCGGCGAGCAGGCGCTCGAGATCGCGGACATGCTGGTTCGCTCCGGCGCGATCGATGTGCTCGTGATCGACTCGGTCGCCGCGCTCACCCCGCGCGCCGAAATCGAGGGTGAGATGGGAGATTCGCATGTCGGTCTTCAAGCTCGGCTCATGTCCCAGGCGCTGCGCAAGCTTACGGCGAACATCAAGCGATCCAACACGCTCGTCATCTTCATCAACCAGATCCGGATGAAGATCGGCATCATGTTCGGTAATCCGGAAACCACGACCGGCGGCAATGCCCTCAAGTTCTATGCCTCGGTCCGGCTGGATATCCGCCGGATCGGTGCGGTCAAGCGCGGCGAGGAAGTGATCGGCAACGAGACCCGTGTAAAGGTCGTGAAAAACAAGGTCGCGCCACCCTTTCGCCAGGCCGAGTTCGAGATTCTCTATGACCGTGGGATCTCGCGCGAGGGGGAGATTCTGGATCTCGCCACAGCGGCGGGTCTCATCGAAAAATCCGGTTCCTGGTACAGCTTGAAGGGCGATCGCATCGGACAGGGGCGGGACAATGCCCGAGTGTATCTCTCCGAGCACCCGGAGGCGGCCAAGGGGCTTGAGAACGAGATCCGCGCCAAAGCCCCGACAGCGGTGGATCGGGTCGCTGAACGGACGGACCGGGGTGAGGACACCTGATACCGAACTCATCCAGCGGGCCTGCGCCCTCTTGGCCCGGCGCGAATATGCGCGCTCCGAACTACGCGAAAAGCTGATCCGGCTGGGGGCGCCATCCCAGGCGGCCGAGTCCGTGGTCGAATATCTTGAGACGACCGGTGCGCAAAGCGACCGTCGTTTCACCGAAGAATATGTCCGTATACATGTTGATCGCGGCGAAGGCCCTTTGAAAATCATCCACGCACTCGAAGCACGCGGGATCACTCGCGAGCGCGTTGAGGTGGAGCTGGATCGCCCAGATGCAATCTGGATCACCCGTGCCGAGCGGGCCCGAGTCAAACGGTTCGGCCCGAACCGGCCGATGGATGCGGACTCTCGCGAGCGGCAGAGCCACTTTCTTCTTGGGCGTGGGTTCACGCCCCGCGTGGTCTCCGGCCTCTGGCAGGGGTGGGGACTCGAGATTCTGTCCGATGCGAATGGATTGGAGGCTGGTCCGATCGGCTGCTGAGCGGGGGGTGGAGCAAGCACGATCCCTGTTCATCCTGGGTGCCTGTCCGGGATTGTTTGCGGGCGGCCTAAAGGAGTTGTGCAAAGCAGAGCGAGCTGGGCTTCCTCTCACACCCTTTTTGCGTCACAATTGACCCCCCCGGGTGCTTGGCCGGGACCGGATCGAGAGGCGGGAGCTTGGATCTCAGAACCATTCGCGAGAGTTTCACGGATTATTTCCGAAGATGCGGCCACGCGGTCGTTCCCTCTTCGTCGCTCGTCCCATTCCAGGATCCGACGCTCCTTTTCACGAATGCAGGCATGGTCCAGTTCAAGGATGTGTTTCTCGGGGTCGAAACCCGGCCCTACCGGCGTGCCACGAGTGTCCAGCGCTGTCTCCGCGTGGGCGGCAAGCATAACGACCTCGAGAATGTGGGGTTTACCGCCCGTCACCATACGTTCTTCGAGATGCTCGGCAACTTCAGCTTCGGTGATTATTTCAAGGAAGAAGCGATCACGCTTGCCTGGCGTTATCTGACCGACACGCTGGGCCTCGATCCGGATCGTCTCTGGGTCACGATCCACCCGGACGACGAGGCCGCGCATACCGCGTGGACCCGGGTGATCGGTTTTCCTGAAGCACGTCTGCGCCGCATCGCGGGAGAGGACAACTTCTGGTCCATGGGGGATACGGGACCCTGCGGGCCCTCGAGCGAGATTTTCTTCGACCACGGACCCGCCGTCGCTGGGGGGCCACCGGGGTCGGAGACCGCCTCCGGGGACCGTTACGTCGAGATCTGGAACCTCGTCTTCATGCAGTTCAACCG
>JAJZBR010000062.1:0-3131 GCA_021798795.1 Pseudomonadota bacterium | reverse complement strand
TCGATGCTGGAGCCACAAGCTTTGAGGGCTATGAGACCTTGGCAACCGAATCCCGGATCGAAGGTCTGTTAAAAGGGCCCCAGGCGGTGGATCGGCTGGAAACGGGTGAGTCGGGCGCGATCGTGCTCGATCGGACCCCGTTTTACGCAGAGGCCGGCGGACAGGTGGGCGATACGGGAGTGATCGAATCCTCGACTGCACGCTTCCGGGTCGAAGATACCGAGCGGATGGGGCTTTATGTGATCCACCGGGGTACGCTCGAGGCTGGGGTACTTGCAGCCGGCGAGGGCGTTCAAGCCAGGATCGATATCCTGCGGCGCCAGGAAACGATGCGCAACCATTCGGCTACCCATCTTCTGCATGCGGCTCTTCGGAGCGTACTCGGAACGCATGTCGCGCAGAAGGGATCTCTCGTCGCACCCGATCGGCTCCGGTTCGATTTCTCCCACACCACTCCTCTCACCGGGAGCGAACGGGAGGCGGTCGAAGAGCTGGTTTTTCGCGAGATCGTGGCGAACCACCCGGTCGGGGTCCGGGAGATGGCATTCGACGATGCGAGGCGCCTCGGAGCGATGGCACTCTTCGGTGAAAAATACGGCGAACGGGTTCGCGTGCTTTCCATGGGGGATTTCTCGATCGAACTTTGCGGCGGAACTCACGTCCAAAGAACTGGGGATATCGGCGGGTTCAAAATCGTGAATGAGACCGGTTTGGCGTCCGGCATCCGACGCATCGAGGCGGTGACCGGATTGGGGCTGCTCCGCTGGGCACAGGGAGTCAGCCGAGCGCGGGGCGAACTTCTGACGCTGCTCGGCGTGGGACCTGAAGAGTGGGCCGGGCGCATCCGTCAGCTCCAGGAGCGGGAGCGTTCGCTCGATCTGGCCCTGAAGGAGACGAAAAGCCGTCTGGTTGGTGCAGCCGCGTATGATGTGGCGATCACGCCGGTTGAAATCGATGGAATCCGAGTCGTCGCGCAACGGATTGACGGGACGGATGTGCCCAGTCTCCGGGCTGGGGTCGACCGGATCCGAAACGAGTTCAAGAAGGCGATCGTGATCCTGGCTTCGGTCGAAGACGGGCGAGTTCGCATCGTCTCGGGGGTGACTCCAGCAGAATCCAAGCGCGCTCCGGCGCGCGAACTCGTCGCCCATATCGCGAACCGGATCGGGGGTCGTGGGGGTGGCCGAGCCGACCTCGCCGAAGGCGGGGGAGGCGATCCCCAGGCGCTCGATCAGGCCCTGGCAGAAATTCCGGACTGGGTTCGGGATCGGCTGAAAAGGCGTACCTGACGTGGCTCTTTGGGTACTCAAGTTTGGCGGCACCTCTGTTGGCGATCCGGCTCGAATCGGAAACGTGGCCTCCCTGATCGAACGCCATCGCCGCTCTGGCATCGATCTCGTGGTTGTGGTTTCGGCCATGGCAGGCGAGACCGACCGTCTCATTGCCTTAGCCCAAACGCATAGTTCCACACCCGATCCCCGCGAGCTTGCGGCGCTCCTCGTGACTGGGGAGCAGGCGAGTGCAGCGCTGCTCGCGCTCACACTATGCGCGCGGGGCATCCGGGCATGTTCCTACACCGCCTGGCAGATCGGTCTTGAGGCGCGGGGCGCACCCGATGAAGCCCGGGTGCACGCGATCGATCCCACAAGACTCCAGTCCGATCTTGAATCCGGTATCGTCCCCATTGTGTGCGGGTTCCAGGGCATCGATGCGGCTGGTGATTACGTGACGCTCGGACGGGGTGGATCCGATACGACCGCGGTTGCCCTGGCAGCTGCGCTCGGTGCCGACGAGTGCCAGATTTACACCGATGTGGACGGAGTCTATACGGCCGACCCACGCGTGATCGGCGCTGCGCGCCGACACGACAACCTGAGCTACTCGGAAATGCTGGAACTCGCAGGCTTGGGGGCCAAGGTGCTCGAGCGGCGTTCGGTCGAGTTGGCCGGTCGGCATAAGGTACCTCTGCGTGTTTTATCCACCTTCGGAGGGAAGGGAAGCCGGGGCACGCGATTCACGGGGTCACCTGCCATGGTCAATGAGGATTCCCTCTGTGGCGTCACGCTCAGCCAGGGCGAGTCGGAAATCACGATCTTGGGCGTGCCGGAGCAACCCGCACTCGCTGCAATCCTGCTCGGCCCGATCAGTGCCGCCGGGATCGAGATCGATCTCATTGTGCAGAATCATGCTCGTGACGGTCGGGTGGACCTCGGGTTCACGGTCCCGCAGCGATCGCTTCCGGATACGCTCGCGCTCGTGCGCGAAAGGGCGGGAGCGATTGGTGCAGAGGCCGTGATTTCGAGCGAGCGGATCGCCAAGCTTTCCCTCGTGGGGTTGGGCCTCAAATCCCACCCGGAACTGATTGCGCGCCTACTCTCGACGCTCGCAGCGGAATCCATTTCCGTCCGTATGATGGCTACTGCCGAAATCAAGGTTTCGGTCACCATTCCCGAGGAGGATGGGCATCGCGCGCTCGTTGCCGTCCATCGCGCGCTTGGTTTCGAGGAGGAGGCACGGAAACCCGTTCCGAGGAAAAAACGAGGCTCCTGAGGCGCAAGAGACGATCCCCCGGTTTGTCCAGAGGATTGAATATTCATGACCGCACCCCCATCGGATGACTTGCTTCAGGAAACGGGGCATAATACGAAAACGATCGCAGTACCCATCAGGGGGGCCTGATTAGAGATCAGGATGCACCCCGGGCGCGGATCGTTCCATTTGTTCACTGAGTTTTGAGGTTCAAGGAGTTACACACATGCTTATTTTGACGAGACGGGTAGGTGAGACGGTCATGATCGGAGACGATGTCACCGTTACGATCCTGGGTGTGAAGGGCAACCAGGTCCGGGTCGGGGTCAGTGCTCCCAAGGAGATTGCGGTTCATCGCGAGGAAATCTATGTGCGGATTCAACGCGAACGGGCTGCTCAGGGCTTGACGGCTCTGTCCATGGGTCAGGTTGCGCCAGGTAATTTTCAGAATGAGGCCTACGATGACGACGGAGAAGAAGAAAACTCGGATGAGTGAGTGCGACAGGACAGGAGAGATGGCTGAGTGGTCGAAAGCGCTCCCCTGCTAAGGGAGTAAGGGTGATTAAGCCCTTCGAGGGTTCGAATCCCTCTCTCTCCGCCAG
>JAJZBR010000061.1 GCA_021798795.1 Pseudomonadota bacterium | reverse complement strand
CTGCCATTCGCATTTGTGAATAATCTCAAAACGCTCAACAGCCGCTTTTCGTGCAAAGAGTTTCCCGATCACCTGAAACGCTATTATTTGGTGGAAACCCGTATTCTCTAGCCGCAGCTACTGCATCCTGACCGTGAGCGGGAACGCTGTTGTCCGTGCCTAAACAATCCATCGGGCAGCAGGAAAGACCGGAATGAGCGCCTTTCAGGCGATCACACCGCTTCACCACCCCCTGAACCGCTATGTTCTTACCGGCGTAGCACTGCGGCGCTTTCTGGTAGAATCGCACGCTTGAAACCTCTTATCACTTCATGCCCTCAACTCATAGAGGCAGAGACACTGCACACAACGGGTTTTCCGTCCTCCACCCGATGTCTGGGGAAGCCCCCATGCGGTCACGGCGCAACCAGTTACTCGTGCCCGGTTTATCCTGCTGTCGCCTAGCTGAAAGGAACGTCAGTTTACATGTGGCAATCCGTTCGGCAACTGTCCTGATATGAGCTGGATTGACGGACAACACGACTCCGGAGCGACTTAAATTCCACAGGCGTTCAAGTCATGACCCAAGTTCCCATACCAGATAAAGTCGATGCTCTCGAAATACGAGGATTACGTAAAATCTATCGGCATGGGGTGGTCGCACTCAAGGGCATCGATCTCACCGTTCAGCCTGGAGAGTTTTTTGCGTTGCTCGGTCCGAATGGAGCGGGCAAAACCACAACCATCGGTATCCTGACTTCTCTGGTCACGAAGACCGATGGATCCATCCGGGTCTTCGGCGTCGATCATGAGAGAAAAAGCGCCGAAGCACGCGCACTCATGGGCGTGGTCCCACAGGAGATCAACTTCAATCTTTTTGAGCGCGTCGCGGATATCGTGATCAATCAAGCGGGTTATTATGGGGTCCCCCGAGCGATTGCCCGCCCGCGTTGCCAAAAGCTCCTGGAAGGTCTTGACCTCTGGCCCTATCGAGATGCAATGGCCCGCACGTTGTCGGGCGGATTCAAGCGACGACTCATGATTGCACGCGCCCTCATCCATGAACCGAGGTTATTGATTCTCGACGAACCGACAGCTGGCGTAGATGTCGAAATGCGTCACGAGACCTGGGACTTCCTGCGCGCACTCAATGCCTCCGGAACGACGATTATCCTGACTACTCATTACCTGGAGGAAGCTGAACTTCTCTGCGGACGACTCGCCATCATCCATCAGGGTACGATTGTTGCCCAAGGGCGGAAACGGGATCTACTGGATCTCATGAACCAGCAAACCTATATTCTGGATCTGTTTGATCCTCTTGAGGCACTCCCGGATCTGCCCATCCGGAATATCCGGTTGCTCGACCCCCACCAAATCGAGATCGTGATCGATCGCAATGAGGATCTCAATCCGATCTTCGAGGCACTGGCTTCACAGCATATCCGCATCCAGAGCCTACGCAACAAATCGAACCGCCTCGAAGAACTGTTTCTACACCTCACAGGAGGCACCCATGACGCGCATGCGTGAAAACTGGATTGGCCTCAAAACACTCGTCGCAAAAGAAGTCACGCGGATTTTTCGAATCTGGTCACAGACCCTGATCCCGCCCATGATTACGATGACCCTCTACTTCGTCATTTTCGGAAGTGTGATTGGTGCGCGTGTCGGAAAGATCTCCGGATTCAACTACATGGCCTATATCGCGCCTGGATTGATCATGATGTCTGTGATTACGAACTCCTACTCAAATGTGGTTTCCTCGTTTTTCGGCGCAAAGTTTGCACGTCATGTTGAGGAACTCATGGTAAGCCCGTTACCGCTAACCTGCATCCTATTGGGTTACATGGCGGGTGGGATGGTAAGAGGTCTTTTGACCGGGGCCCTGGTCACCCTGGTCGCGCTTTTTTTTACCCACCTCGATCCAGCACATCCCTGGATCATCATTACGGTCGCCCTCTTCACCTCCGCAATTTTTTCCCTGGCCGGATTCACCAATGCCATCTTTGCCAAAAAATTTGACGATATATCGATCGTCCCGACATTTGTACTGACTCCGCTGACCTACCTCGGGGGCGTGTTCTATTCAATTTCGCTCCTGCCACCCTTCTGGCGTTCACTGAGCCGATTCAATCCAATTGTTTACATGGTAAGCGCCTTTCGGACGGGCATTCTCGGGATCTACACGATGCCACTCGATACGGCTTACGCGATTATGTCGCTGTTTTTACTCGGTCTTTTTGCAACTAATCTCTGGCTTCTCAGGCGAGGCATCGGTCTCCGGAGTTAGCTTTTAGGCTAGGATGGAATCCGGACACGACTCCCTAACAATGGCTGAACTGCGGCTCAAACGATGACTCAACGTGTACTGTATCCGGGAACCTTTGACCCAATCACAAACGGACATGCTGACCTCGTTCGTCGCGCGGCAGCTGTATTCGATGAGGTGGTTGTTGCCGTCGCATCGGATACATTCAAAGTTCCCCTATTCCCACTTGTGAAACGGGTGGAACTGGCTCGAATGATATTTGCCGGACTGCGCAACGTCGAGGTAACCGGATTTGAGGGCCTGACCGTCGCTTATGCGGAGAAACGGGGTATTCGCCTGATTCTGAGGGGCCTGCGGGCAGTCTCTGATTTCGAGTTCGAATTCCAGCTCGCCACGATGAATCGGCGGATCGATTCCGAGCTTGAGACCGTGTTTCTCACTCCGGACGAACAATACTCATTCATCTCTTCGAGCCTCGTTCGGGAAATCGCGCGCTTGGGCGGCGATGTCTCCCAGTTTGTCCATCCATCCGTTGCAGAAGCCCTGTCCCAACAAATTGCCATCCTACAAGCTCCTGTGCGCTCACCCGGTGCCAGATAGCGCAGGCGGTCCGGCCAGCGCAAAGGCTACTTGTCCGCAATGCCCTTGACGTCGGAAGATCCAGCCAGCAGGCAGCGCCAGGGGTTTGAGACTCCGATCGCGATGCCATTCGAGAAAAACCAGCGCGTGAGGATTGAGATGCCCTCCCCTGTTTAGCGCGTCGAGAAGCAAGGCATGGCGTTGATCCCGGAAGGGCGGATCTAAAAAAATCAAATCAAAGCGGCCGATCCCGCCTTCCAGGTAGGTAAACGCATCAGCGGTACACACGGAACTGCCCTCCACTTGAAACTGGACGAGCATCTCGCGCAGATAGCCAGCGATGACCGGATGCGAGTCGACAAACTGGACTTCATTCGCGCCGCGGGAAAGGGCCTCAAATCCAAGCGCACCGCTCCCGGCAAAAAGGTCAAGACATCGCGCACCCGTGACCACGCCCTGAAGCCAGTTGAAAAGGGTCTCCCGTACCCGATCGGGGGTAGGGCGAATGGGTGGCTCGGTTGGTGGAAATACCAGACGGCGGTGCCGGTAACGCCCAGCTATGATCCTTACGCGATTCGGCCCGGTGCGCAGGTATGCTTTCACCGGCTGGACCCCCCGCGCTTGCGAAAATCCGCGTCTGATCGTAAGCTGATGCGTACCGCCAAAAAGGAACCCTCCCATGCGGAAGTTTACCCGATTCGTCGCCTGCTCCTCCATCGTATTTCTGGGCGCCTGCAGCGTCAGTAGTCAAAGCCCGACCCCTGCCAAAAGTCCAGTCGCCGGATTTGTCGCCATGTATTATCCGGCCGGTGGCATTGGGCCTTTTCCCAACGATCTCTATTTTCTGAACTCGACGACCCAGACGGGAACCTTGAATATTCCCGTGACCGATCCCGGCAATTTCGAAGATCCCTACGTCGACATGGACACGATGGCGGGATTCTCGACCACGGCTCCTATCAACGCCTATTTCAGCCAGCCCGTGAACCCTGCAACCCTTCCCGGCAATGTTTATGTCTTCCGGGTGCAAACCGATCCCAAGTTGGGCTATGCGGTAACCGGATTCGTGTCACCACTCGTATATGGCACCGACTATACAGCGAGCGTGTCTCCCGCGGATCCGGACATCATCGATATCACGCCAACCGTACCACTTGCACCCTCTAGCTCATACCTCATCGTTCTCACAGATGGTATTCAAGACACCGCTGGCGCCCCTGCCGCAGCCGATACGAGCTACACCGAAATTGAACAATACTTAAACCAGGGAACGCCGCTCGGCAGCCCTACTCTGACAGGTATTGCACCGATCATTGGATCCCAGCTCACGGTCGCGAAAGACGCCGGGCTCAACCCGGCCAATATCATTTTGACTTGGACGGTTTCGACCCAATCGATCACACCGGTTCTAGACAGTATCGAAAAAAACGCGCAAGCGACCCAGGTCACCGATCTCACGTTCATGGGCACGACCCAAAACTACATCCCGGGGAGCCCTGGTTATGCCAATATCTATCAGGGCTTGCTCGAAATCCCATACTACTTGGGCGCTCCAACTGCATCCAACCCGGCTGCACCACTGGTCGACTTCTGGCATGGAGCACAAGGATCCTACCTGACCCGCTACAATCCAAATCCCGTTCCCACGACGACGCTTGAGATTCCGATTATCGTCACGGTTCCGAACGCTCACTCACCCCACTACTTTTACCCGGCGAGTGGATTCCCGGTAGCGATTTTCCAACACGGTATTGGCCAGAACCGGACCAATGATCTTGCTGTTGCGGACGCTTTTGCGGATGCAGATTTTGCAACCGTAGCCATCGATCTTCCGCTCCACGGCATCACCGATCCTCAAAATCCCTTTTACATGGGTCCTTATGAACGGACATTCAATCTCCCCCCTGGTCTTGGCACCCCTAACGTTCAGACTGGAACCATCGCGCCCTCCGGCACCTATTTCATCAACCTCGCGAACCTGCTGGTCAGCCGTGACAATCTCCGGGAGGCTGTCGCCGACCTCATTACACTGACACGGACCCTTCCCAAGATCACGATTCCCACAACCAATCAGGTACTCGACGCATCGCAAATCTTTTTCGTAGGTCATTCCCTCGGGGCGATCGTTGGAACCGTCTATCTCGGCGTGGACCCGACCGCTTATGCGGCGACCTTGGGCATGCCCGGCGCGGAGGTCCCCTACCTCTTAAACAACTCCGCCACCTTCGGGCCGATCATACAAAGTGGTCTCGAACAGGCCGGCATTGCTCCCGGTACACAACTCTATGACGACTTTCTGCGCAACGCGCAAACCGTCGTCGACTCCGGAGATCCAGCCAACTGGGGGGCTCAGGCCGCCAAACTGCATCCGATCGACATGATCGAAGTCATCGGCGATCCGAGCACCGGAGCCCTACCGGACCAAGTGGTACCCAACTCGGCAACCAACCTTCTCGCAAAGATCATGGGGTTGACCCAGTATGGCACTCCGAATGATGGACCCTATTCCGTCAACGTCGTACCAACCGGTGTGAGAGGTATCGTCAAATTTCTAACTGGCGCACACGGCTCCCTGATCGATCCCTCACCGAGCCTGGCTGCCTTCGACGAAATGCAAGCTGAAATGGTTGTCTTTGCTGCAGGCGACCCGTCTCTCTCGCTGCCAGGGGCCGGGGAGACATTACTGATCCAGAATACGGCGATCGTACAGAATCCAGCACCGTAAGCGCATGCCGGCCTGGGACAGGATCCGGCGCGGTGTGAAGCCCCCCCCCTCTGTATCAGCGGAGGGGGGTGTGGGACGGCCCCTCGCGAATACTCTGAACCCCGCCTCGATCGAGCTCAAACGCGTCACCATGCGCTACCGGCCCGACAGGGATGCCCTTTCCGATCTCTCGCTTGAGATCCAAGAGCGGGAAATGATTTTCGTGACCGGCGCCTCGGGAGCCGGGAAAAGCACACTGCTCCGACTGCTCGCGGCACTCGAACGGCCCACAAGGGGTCAAATAATGGTTCGAGGCCAAAACATTGGACAGCTACCCAGCCGCCGGATTCCGGGTTACCGGCGCCAGATCGGCCTTGTCTTCCAAGATCATCGTCTACTTCTCGACCGCACCGTGTTCGACAATGTCGCCCTGCCGCTAGTCATTGCAGGGAGCCCACGACGTGAGCTGACCAAACGGGTTCGCGCTGCGCTCCAGACCGTGGGATTATCAGACCGGGAAACGGCACGTCCGATGACCCTCTCGGGAGGTGAGCAGCAGCGTGTCGGGATTGCTCGTGCGATCGTGGCCCGGCCACCACTCGTGATCGCTGATGAACCAACCGGCAATCTCGATCCCGCTCTGTCACTCGAAATCATGCAGCTTTTCCGCAGGTTGAATGAAGCCGGAACGACGGTTGTCATCGCTTCGCATGCGCTCGGACTCATCGAGCGAATGGGCTGCCGGGTCCTCAAGCTTAATCAGGGGACACTGGCAAGCGATAGCCGATGCGCCTGATATCCGCATTACGCGCGAATCTGGTCCATCATGGACAAGCGCTCGTTTCCAGTCTTGGACTACTTTGGCGCAGGCGATGGACAACGCTCGCCACCTTGACCGTAATTGCCATCGCACTGGGATTGCCTGCTGGATTGCGAACCTTGACCCTGAACGCCGCACGGCTCGAACGCCCACTGGGTATGAATCCCAGCATGACTGTCTTCCTGAACCCGGGTATATCAAGCCATCAAGCTGTCCGAATCGCGCAAAGGATCCATCGTGCCTATTCCCTACCCATCTCAAGAATCATCAGCCGAAAAGAAGCACTGCAAGAGTTCAAGAAATGGGCAGGCGTGCACGGGACACTCCATTTCCTCGGCCAATACCCGCTTCCGGCGGTCTTGGTATTTTCACTTCCACCCGCCCAGCAGGCGAGCTTCGAAACCTGGTCCTCGAAGCTGTCTCGCTGGACAGGGGTATCGGCTGTTCGGACAGACGTTTCCTGGCTCAAACGGCTGGCTACATTTATCAACTTTCTAAGTCGCCTAAATCAAGTCCTGTACTTGCTTTTTGCTCTCGCGACCTGCCTGATTGTCGGTAACACCATCCGACTCGACATCGAAAACGCGCGGATCGAGATTGTGACCCTCAAACTGCTCGGTGCCCCGAACCGGTTTATTCGGCGGCCCTTCCTGTATCGGGGCGGGTGGTATGGCTTGCTCGGTGGGATCTATGGTTTCCTCATTCTGATTGGGATCTTTTCCTTCCTGGCCCCACCACTCCAACACCTCGGCCGCCTCTATGATGCGACATTTGCGATCCGGTGGCCTTCGTTTGAACTCTTCCTCGCCCTATTGTTAGGAGGTGGAGCTCTTGGATGGCTCGGTGCGGCATTCGCGATCGGGCACGAACTCCGGCGCGAAAATTAAGCGATCGTAAATCCAATTCAGCACGATCCGACAGACGAAATGCCCCACAGCTGTCGATCCCCCAACAGATCATCCTTCCAGGTGATACCCTTCCAAAAGGGTCGCCCATGACGCTTCGAACTCCGGCCGATCACCCCCTTTTGTGAGTGAACGTCTGAGACGTGACAAATTGCGTTGCCCCCAAGCGCCAGGCTGGCGGTGCTCGCGAGCGCGGTCGAAATCGAGAAGGTAGATCCGACCCTCATCTACCAGAAATATATTGTGCATGTTGAGATCAACATGATCGATGCCTGCATCATGAAAGCGACGGATCGTCCTCCCGATTGCCAGCCAATTGATGGCAGTGCCTGCATCCATGCTCTGGGCCAAGCTCATGCCTGACAGGCGCGAGGTAACAAGATCGGCTCTATAGCTCAAGCACCCCCTCTCAACACAAGCCAAGGTCGGTGCGGGTACTGGGAGTCCCTGCCGCCTGAGCTTCCCCAGCAACACAAACTCCCGCCAGGGCCGGCTATGCTCGAACCCTGTCCAGAGATACCGGTCGCGACTCCATCGAGAAGGATAGCCTCCACGGAAATAATGACGAAGGACATATTCGCCGCCACCCGCTTCGACGGTCACGACCGTGCCGCGTTCGTGCGGGCGAGGCAAGGCCTTGCCGGAAGCTGGATTTGTCCATAGACTCAGAAGATCGCCCGGGATATCCGGGTCATAAAGCAGGTAACGCATGCCTTCCCGCCAGACGCCAAAACGAGCCCGCTCCATCTCCCCGAATCAATCCCGCCAACCCGAATCGATTGCTATTCTACGCTTGTCTGCAATTGGAGATGTCTGTCACGTCGTCCCCGTCGTACACACCCTACAGCGTGCCTACCCTCACAGCCGCCTGACCTGGATCATTGGAGCAAGAGAAGCCGAGCTAGTTGATGGCTTACCCGGAATCGAATTCATCCGCTTTGACAAGGCGGCGGGCTTGCGGAGCTATTGGGACCTCCAACGCAGGCTTCATTCCCGTCAATTTGATCTTCTGATCAATTTGCAGAACTCCTGGCGTGCCAATGGCGTGAGCCTATGTATTTCATCTCCTGTGCGACTCGGGTTTGATATCAAACAGACACGCGATGCACAATGGTGGTTCACGAATCAACGTATCCCACATACTGGCAAGCGGCACATTCTAGAGATGTTTTTTGCCTTTCCTGAGTTCCTCGGAGTCAGGGATCGCG
>JAJZBR010000060.1 GCA_021798795.1 Pseudomonadota bacterium | reverse complement strand
ATCAAAAAGCGCCCGGTTTCACCCGCTGGCATCCCGCCCCGCTCCAGGCGGCCGGCTTTATAACGAGAACGGACATCCCCGGGCTCGAGCCATAGGGGGTTCAAGCCTCCTCCCGGTCGCGAGGGGATGCTGTAACTTGACTCGCCAGTTTTCTTTGAATCAGTAGCTGATTTGGAGGGCGGCCCAGGAGCGCGCGCTTAGCCAGTCTGGGGGTGGGATCGCCCCTGGTCTCAGCCTCGGGAATGTAACGGTAGACCGCTGCGAGTGAGCAGGTCCTTCAGTTTCCGAATGACCGGAGAGATCTCATGGTTGAGATCCTCCCCCTGCTCATCCAGGGCGCGCTGTTCGGCTTCGACCATGTCGCGATCCTGTTTGAAGATGCCGTTCGTAAACAACACGATGAACGGCCAGAGTAAGTGGATCAGGCCGGGGATGCCGGGTTTTCGGATCATCATGAGACCATAGGTCTGATTGACACACTGGTCACGGTCGATGGGAACGTAGATGTTCCAGAGATCGAGCGCCGGCTCGCTGCTGCCTGCGGTACGGAACTGCAGCGTCTGGTAGGGGTAGTCGGTACGAATGGTCATGAGATCGATCAGGCCCCTTGTGGCATCCGGCTCATGTTTGCGGTTGATCAGGAAGCGCTCGCCCAGTGGCTGCTTGCCTGCAGCACGCGAGAAAGTGTAGTCCGCCTCGACCCAGTTGGCACCCTCGCGGATGTCGAGCAGAGTGGTGCGAATCGTGCCCATGAGTCTCCTATGCAGGAATTGATGGTTCATGTCCATCAGGTTCTCGTGCATGAAGGAGTAGTGGCAGCTGATTCGGCGATCGAGAAAGCGCGTTTTGTATTCGGGTTTGGCGTAGGTCGGAATGCTCGGGAAAGGCACGATTTGAGCTTGGGCGGGATCGCCCGGAAAGACGAAGATCAGGCCATAGGCCTCGCGACTCGGGTAGCTGCGCACACCGGCCGGGAGCGTCTGGCTTTTGTCGAGATAAGGCACGTTGACGCAGCGGCCGCTGCGGTCGTAGGTCCAGCAGTGATAGCCGCACTGCACACGATCGCCCCGAACGACCCCGAGATGCAGCGGCACCTGCCGGTGCGCACAGCGATCTTCCAACGCGAACACGGCACCCTGTTGTGGCCGAACGAGCACGATGGGTTCGCCGGCGAAGCGGACACCCAAGGTTTGACCCGGTTTGATATCGTTGCTGCGTGCCAGCGGGTACCAGAAATCCGGGTGCAGGCCGGTGTTGCGGGGGCTTGGGTCATCGACAGACCAGTCGGGTTGCGCACGAGTACGAAGATCGATTGCAGGCATGGTTTTGTTGCAGTTAGCGGGTACCGTGGTTTGTGTGGATGGTCAATACAAGTAGCGGACTCGGGGTGAAGCCTGCGGAGTGGGAAAGCAGCCGGGGCCGTCGTAACCCCGGGTGTGATCAGCCTCTCGGTGGGACATGCCCAGCGCCGATGGAGACACAGTTGGCTGCAAGACACTCCCGCTGCCCGGTTTGGAACTCATGAGTGGTTGCGCGCCTTGCGCCCGTGCCATACCCGATCCTCCGCCAGCAAGAGGGTGAGCTGTGCCAGTATAACGCGATGTCGAGATCGATTCCGGGCAACCGGTCCATCAGGGAAGGCTACGCGATGATCCGTGAACCGGCCTTGCGGTCTCACCGGATGCCCAAGGCTCGAGAACGTGCCGGAGCGTTCGCATGAGAGGCCCGATCGAGAAGTCCGGATGAAGCGAGCTCCCGTTCACAAGAATCGCAAAGGCTCCGAATCCTCCACCCGGGAAGCGGAAATAGCCCGCAAGATCGAGGACGCCGAAGGGTGCGTTGAGCGTACCGGTTTTCACGTAGAAACGCGTGCGCCAAAGCATCCGACCCCGACGGAGAAAGGCGAAAGGTGATTCGGCGGGAGGCGGGAGCGCACCCAAAAAGGCTGGGAAATCCCGTGGATTACGGTACAGGGCGCGAAGCAGCGCGATGAGGTCGCTTGCGGAGCTCCGGTTTTGGGTACTCAGGCCACTGCCGCTCCGGAGCACAATCCGGGGCGATGCGCCCTGGCGCCGGAGGATGGGCCAGAGCCCCCGGGCGAGCGCCGCGCTCGCTTTGGGCAGCGTGAGCATATGGTGATCCCGGTGCCTTGAGGCGAGATCGAGAGTGAGTTCGTCAGCGATGAAGTTGTTGCTGAAAGCGAGCATCCGCTCGAGCAAGGTCTCAAGTGTCACGCCCCGGCTTCGGAACCAGATTCGGGATCCGGGCGGTGGCGTGGCGGCAATCCGTGCGCCATCCGCAATTGCGACGCCTGCGTGTGCAAGGTACCCGCTCCAGAGGGCGAGCGCGGTCTGATCGGGATGGGGGGCAGCGACATAGCGCCAGATGGGGAGATGCCCCAGGGGAATCGTTCCCCTGACGGATACCCGTCTGCCCTTCGCGGTCATCTTCTGGGTTACCGCAAGATCAACTCCTGCACCCGCTCCAGCGGTCACAACCCGGTTGACGAGCCCGATGGCCCCCGGCCGGAACGGATCGAAGACGACCCGGGCCGGACTGCCCCGACGGGATCCTGGAGCAATCACCAAGTCATATGTTCCATAGTTGACCGCGATCGATGAGAGCGGGGCATTGTAGGCGTGGTGACTTTCAAACCGGGCCCGGCAACGGTCGACGAGTCGGCAGGGCGGGCGGGCAAATCCGCCCGGCACAAGGACGAGCGAACCGTCAACCTTGCGGAGTCCGAGCATGCGCGCAATCCGGGCGATCCGGGCAATCCGGTCATTGACGAGAGCGGGATCTCCCGGGTCGATCACGACGAGTGCGCCGCGAAGGATGCCATCCCGGATCGGTCCCGTGGTCTCGATCCGCATGGTGAACCGGTGGCGCGATCCAAAGCGAGCAAGCGCTGCCTGAGCCACGTAGAGTTTGGAAAGGGATGCCGGTATGAGTGCGCGCCGGGCGTGGAAATGCGCGAGGATGTGCCCCTTGGGGCCGAGGGAGACGACCTCGGCGCTCACCCGGAGTCCCGCTCGGGAGAGCGCATTCAGGGCTTCGAGTCCGGGTTGTGCACACACACGTACGCCGCATCCCATAACGAGCGCAAGCACGAACGTCGCAGACAAGCCATTTCTACGCATCCGTTTCTTGACCGGGTCGGATCCAAACGACTCTTGCCCCCACGCGACCGTCGCGCCATTCGAGAATCAGTGCTTCCTCGGGTGCCACCCCCCGCATCTCACTCACGATCCGTCCGGCCGAGTCGCGCACGAGAGCAAATCCGCGCCTGAGCGGAAGCCCGGGATCCAGAGACCGGAGCGTTCCCTGGATCCGTTCAAGCCGGGTGTGCCTTTGCTCGAGAAACGCACGGATGGTGTCGAGAAGGTCCTTCTGGCGTATGTCGAGCGATGCGATCGCAGCATCGATTCGGGACGAGGGCACCTGGATCGCAAGCCGTTCGCCCCAGTGGACGAGTTCCCGTCCGATGAGATGGAGCCGGTTCGCAGGCCCTTGAGTGACCAGTTGCATCCGGGCGACCCGTGTTCTCTGGGTGAGATCGTGGCATATCCCCGCGCTGGCTCGCTGGATGCGGATGGCCTGCTCGTCGAGCCTCTGTCCGAGTTCATCGAGGCGATGCCGGGGATGCTGCCGTTCCAGCCGTTGCCGCCAGTCGGCGAGCCGGGCCTCTACTTCCGTCCGTGCCGGTGCGACCCGTTCAGCCGCGCCGCTTGGCGTGATGCCGTTCAGGTCGGCAGCGAGATCAGCCAGGGTCTCGTCGATCTCATGCCCGATGCCGGTTACGATGGGAACCCGCGTGGACCGAATGGCCCGGACCAGGGATTCCGTATTGAAGGGTGCAAAGTCCTTGAGTGATCCCCCACCCCGGGTCAGGATCACGACGTCCACCGTCTCATCCCGGTCCAGTCTTTCGATTGCCTCGATCAGCGTGACCTCCGCCCCCGTACCCTGGACCTGGGCGGGGGCGATTCGGACCGGAATGAGCGGCATGCGACGGCCGAGTACCGTGAGGACGTCACGAATGGCAGCACCGGTTGGCGAGCTCACGATTCCGATGCGCCGCGGCCACACCGGGAGCGGGCGTTTGGCATGCACATCAAAAACCCCCTGGGCTTGAAGCGTCTTTTTGAGCCGCTCGTATTCACGCCGCAGACTTCCTTCCCCGGCCTCCTCGAGAGATTCGATGATGAGCTGGAAATCCCCGCGGGCGGCATAGAGTCCGACCCGACCCAAGGCAAGTACCCGCATGCCGTTTTCCGGCAGGAAGGCGAGCCGACGGGCCTCGCGCCCAAACAGGACCGCTCGGAGCGACGAGTGTGCATCCTTGAGATTGAAGTAGAGATGGCCCGATGCGGGCTGCCTGAGATCGGCGATCTCGCCCGCGACCAGAATCGGGCCGAAGGAATCTTGGAGCGCTCGTTGGACTTTTTGAATGAGCTCGGAAACCGAGATGGGCTCGGGTCCTGCCGTTCGCACCGGCGCGGGATCCGTCAGATCGATCAGGGACTCCATGTGGCCATGATAACGGAGCGGCGGCGGCCGAGCGCATCGTGGCGGGCTCACCTCCGGCACTTCGGCTAAAATACGTCCATATCCGGTTTGCCCAGGGGCCCCATGCGCGTATCCCCGGAAGTCGCTCTCACATTCGACGATGTGTTGCTCGTGCCCCAGGCCTCCACCATCCTCCCGCGCCAGGCCCGGCTTGAGACCCGGCTCACCTCCGGTATCCGGCTCCAGATTCCCCTGATATCCGCCGCGATGGATACCGTTACCGAGTTCCGTCTCGCGATTGCCATGGCCCAGGAAGGCGGGATGGGAGTGATCCACAAGAACCTGAGTGCCTCCGATCAGGCTGTCCAGGTGCGCCGGGTCAAGAAATATGAAGGCGGTCTCATCGTCGACCCGATCGTTGTCGAGCCTGACCAGAGCATCGGGGAGGTGGTCGAACTCACCCGGGCACACGCGATCTCGGGTGTCCCCGTGGTACGGGGGAACCAGCTGGTCGGTATCGTGACGAGCCGGGATTTGCGCTTCGAAAGTCGCTTTGACCAGCCCGTGTCGGCGGTCATGACTCCGCGTGAGCGGCTGGTCACCGTGCACGAGGGTGCCGGGCGCGATGAGATCGTGGCGCTTCTCCACCGGCACCGGATTGAAAAGATACTGGTTGTAAACGATACCTTTGAACTCAAGGGTCTCGTCACGGTGAAAGACATCCAGAAAGCGCGCGATTACCCTCTCGCCGCGAAGGATCCGGAGGGACGGCTCTGCGTGGGCGCTGCGGTCGGGGTGAGTCAGGCCGAGTTCGAACGCGCGCGGCTCCTCATCGAGGCGGGTGCCGATGTGCTCGTGCTCGACACGGCGCATGCCCATGCCCAGCCGGTGCTCGAGCAACTCCGGCTGCTCAAATCGCGTTTCCCGAAGACACCGGTTGTGGCGGGCAATCTCGTGACCGGGGAGGCCGCACGCGCTCTGGCCGATGCGGGAGCCGATGCGGTCAAGGTTGGAATCGGCCCCGGATCCATCTGTACCACACGCGTCGTGGCCGGGGTCGGCGTTCCCCAGGTGAGCGCAATCCTAGAAGTTGCCGCAGCCCTCCGGGATCGCCCGGTTCCGATCATCGCCGACGGCGGGATCCGCTACTCCGGGGACGTTGCGAAAGCCATTGCGGCCGGTGCCCACGTGGTCATGATCGGGAGCCTCTTTGCCGGTACCGAGGAATCCCCGGGCGAGGTGGAACTCTTTCAGGGACGAACGTATAAGACCTATCGCGGGATGGGATCGTTGGGCGCGATGGCGAGCCGGTACGGATCCGCTGACCGCTATTTCCAGGATAGCGCCCAGGCGGTCGAGAAGCTTGTTCCCGAAGGTATCGAGGGGCGGGTTCCGTACAAGGGGCCTTTGAGCGTCGTGATCCAGCAGCTCATGGGCGGACTTCGCTCGGCGATGGGTTACACCGGATCCGAATCCATTGAGACCCTGAGATCCCGTCCCGTGTTCGTACGCATCACAGCCGCCGGTCAGCGGGAAAGCCACGTTCACGACGTGACGATCACGAAAGAAGCGCCCAACTACCGGATCGACGGATGAACCCTCCCCGGCCGATTCGTCCGGAGGTTGTACCCGCTCCGGACGAGCGGGTGCTGATTCTCGACTACGGTTCCCAATACACCCAGTTGATCGCACGGCGGGTGCGGGAACTCGGGGTCTACGCGGAGATCCACCCAGGCGACTGGGCAGGGGAGCAAATCAACGCCTTTGCGCCCCGGGCCGTCATTCTTTCAGGTGGACCGGCGTCCGTACTGGAGGCCGGATCGCTGCGCATTCCGGAGGCCGTTTTCACGCTCGGGGTTCCCCTGCTTGGGATCTGCTACGGCATGCAGGCGCTCGCGCTCCAGCTGGGCGGTGCGGTCGAGGAAGGCTCGCCCCGCGAATACGGGTCGGCCGAGGTCGAGATCGGTTCTGCCTCACCGCTCTTTGATGCCATCGCAGTGAAGCCGGGTGACGACTTCCCGCGCCTGTCGGTCTGGATGTCGCACGGGATCCGGGTCAAGGCCCTCCCTCCCGGTTTCCGCATACTGGCTGGAAATGCATCCACCCCGATTGCGGCCATGTCTGATGAGCGCAGGATGTGGTACGGGATCCAGTTCCATCCCGAAGTGCGCCATACGCCTTTGGGGGTAGTGATCCTCAAAAACTTTCTCGAGAAGATCGCCAAAATCAAGGGTCAGTGGCGCATGGACCGCTTCGTCGATGGGGCCTGTGAGCGGCTCCGGGAACAGGTTCACACGGGGCGGGTTCTCGTCGCGCTCTCGGGCGGAGTCGACTCCGCGGTTTTGACCGCGCTTCTGGCACGTGCAATCGGGGACCGGCTGAGCCCGATCCTGGTCGATACCGGACTCCTCCGGCAAGGGGAGGTGGCGGGCATCCGGGAGACCTTTGCTTCCTTCCCGTTTGAACTCCGGGTCGTGGATGCGCAGGAGCGATTTTTGGATGCCTTGTCAGGGGTTGCCGACCCCGAAGAAAAGCGGCGCCGGATCGGAAGGCTTTTCATCGACGTCTTTGCGGAAGCGGCGCAAACCCTCACGGGAATCCGCTACCTTGCACAAGGCACCATCTACCCCGACGTCATCGAATCCGCCGGATTGGGCGGAGCGGCCCAGGTCATCAAGTCGCATCATAACGTGGGTGGGCTCCCGGAGCGACTTCCCTTCGAGCTCGTCGAACCCCTGCGACTCCTTTTCAAGGATGAGGTGCGCGCACTCGGGCGCGAGCTCGGTCTGCCCGAGCATCTGATCCGGCGGCAGCCCTTCCCCGGCCCCGGGCTCGCTGTGCGCGTGCTCGGCCCCGTGACCGCCGAGAGTGTTCACCTGCTCCGGCAGGCCGATCGGATCTTTCTCGACGAGCTCGAAACTAGCGGTCGCGAGAGCGCGACCAGTCAGGCTTTTGCGGTTCTCCTGCCGGTCTGCTCGGTCGCCGTGAAGGGGGATCAACGGGCCTATGAACCGGTGGTGGCGCTGCGTGCGGTTGTGACCGATGACTTCATGACCGCCCATGCGGCCGAGCTGCCGGTCGATTTTCTCGCGCGCGTCGCGAACCGGATCACGAATGAAGTTCCGGGACTCTCACGTGTGGTCTATGACATCACCGGGAAACCGCCCGCGACCATCGAGTGGGAGTGAAAAGGGCCTTTCGGCATCTATCACGATCTATCGCCTGCACGCGCAAGCCCTTGAAGAAACAGAGTTGTTGCTACGCCATAATTTTGACCTCTCGCCCCCCAAGCAAAACTTTTTGACGGTAAAAATATTCCGGCGATTGCAGCGCCAGGAAATACCGTCAATTGATCTGCCGGATAGCGAAATACGCTGCAAATAAAGGCATCGCGGGCATTGCGCATCGCCGGCCTTCGGGATTTGTGGAGTTCTTTACCCTCCGCGCGGAGAGAGGGCTGATGTGGCTTCATGGCGGTCAGGGTCCCACAAGTTGCTCGCCGGCGCACCAGGGTATCCTGGGGCAAAACGGGCAAAAACCCGGCTCCTCAGGCGATTGGATCGCCGCAGCGTGTGCGCAGGCGCTGAAGTTTGGGCGGGAATGTAGAATGTCCTGCGAGCCCAATCAAATACCCTGCGGCACCGGTCGGCGCGCAATTCAGGCGCCAATTTGCATTATAGTCTTCGGGTAAGTTTGAAACACTATTAGAAACAGTTGCTTGCAGTCGCTTGCAGTCGCTCGAAATGCCTCAAGGTCCGCCCCAGATTTGAAGTATTTTCTCATATCGTAGCCAAGCTACGATTTTGCCAATTTTCCTAAGTGGCAATTAATTTCGAAAAGTGCTATAAATCGTAGCGTGGCTACGACATCTAAAAACAAACTAAATGACCTATACAGGCAATGGCCGCCAGGGACACCCATGGTGTCCCAAGACTTGGCCAATCGGGGCATATCCGCTGATCTCGCCGTGCACTACGCCAAGGCGGGCTGGCTAGTCCGCCTCGCTCACGGCGTATACGGCCGACCAGGTGACTCCCTCGCGCTGCATCCCTGCCTACGATTCTTGGAGCGAAACGCACCGGGGCTGCATGTTGGTGGAAGGACTGCGCTGGATTGG
>JAJZBR010000059.1 GCA_021798795.1 Pseudomonadota bacterium | reverse complement strand
ATCAATTTTCATTTTTCGTTCAAGCTGCCATCCGCGGACTTTAGCTTTCCGGCATTTTCTCGAGGGGCTCCATTCGCGGTATGAGTAGCCGATCCCGGCCTGACGGATGGAACGGTCTTGACGCTTGCTCTTGCCTATCTTGCGGTTGTCTCGACTTTGCTGTCGGCACTGACCGCACTGGCGACCGATCGCTACCCCGTTACACTCAAAATCAGCTCTTCCATATTGCTTGGTGCAGCCGGTGCAAGCGCTGTGCTCGCAGGTGTTCTGGACCTGCTCTCCGGCAAGATCCATACCGCGCAACTGGGGCTGGGTTTGCCCTGGCTCGTCTGGCATCTGCGTCTCGATCCCTTATCAGGTTTTTTCATGGCGGTCACTGGGATCGTGGTATTGGCCGTGGCAGTTTATGGCCCTGCCTATGTACGCCAGTACCAGAATGGACCGCAACCTCTTTCGGTCTTAGGGTTTTTCACCGGTCTGTTCGTGGCTGGCATGCTACTTGTCGTCTTGGCAGACGACGCGTTTCTGTTTCTGATTGCTTGGGAACTGATGTCGCTATCCAGCTATTTTCTGGTCACTTATCAGCATCAACATGCGCCGAACCGACGGGCCGGGTACCTCTATCTTCTGATGGCCGAAATCAGTGCGCTACTCATCCTCTTGGCTTTCGGTATTCTCGCGCAATTCAGCCACAGTTTCGCTTTCCATGCCATGCGCCACTCCCAGATTCCTCCCCTCTGGGCCACCATCGCCTTTGTGCTCGCACTCCTCGGTTTTGGTCTGAAGGCTGGCCTTGTTCCATTTCATGCATGGTTGCCGGAAGCACATCCCGTTGCGCCCTCACATATTTCCGCACTCATGAGTGGCTTGATGCTCAAGATTGCCGTGTATGGGCTGATTCGGTTTTCGTACGGTCTGTTAGTCCATATCCGTTGGGAATGGGGACTCGCACTTTTGCTCATGGGAACGGCCTCGGCACTTTTCGGAGTGTTGTACGCCCTCATGCAACACGATCTCAAGCGACTGCTGGCCTACCACTCTGTTGAAAACATTGGGATCATTTTCATGGGTCTGGGTCTCTCCATGATCTTCATCGGCACGGGCCATCCGCTGCTCGGAGTTCTGGGGCTGATCGCCGCTCTTTACCATACCCTCAATCACGCGCTTTTTAAGAGCCTGCTCTTTCTCGGATCAGGTGCCATTCTCATGCGTACCCGCGAAGGAGACCTTGAGCACATGGGGGGGTTGATCCGGCACATGCCGCAGACTGCGTTTCTCTTTCTGATTGGCTGTCTCAGTATCGCGGCCCTGCCCCCGTTCAACGGCTTTGTCTCCGAGTGGCTGACTTTTCAGTCGGCGCTGCAGGTATCCGTTCTGTCCAATGCTTTGTTGCGTGCAATCATTCCGGTGGCAGCGGCCTTGCTGGCGTTGACTGGCGCTCTGGCGGCCACCTGCTTTGTCAAAGTCTACGGCGTCGCCTTTCTGGGACAGGCACGCACTCGCCGGGTCCGCCACGCACGCGAAGTACCTTGGAGCATGCGCCTGGGCATGGGCATGCTGGCTTTCCTGTGTCTTCTGTTTGGGGTGCTGCCGACAGTGACAATCCGCGTGTTGGGGTCAGTCACGAGCCTCCTGCTGCATCGTGGACTGCCAAGTGCGTCCGTTCACGGCTGGCTGTGGCTGACGCCGATCTCGCCCCGTGTGGCCTCCTATTCCGCACCGCTTGTTGTACTCGGCCTGCTGCTCGCGATTGGAATCGGCTATATCCTGCTTCACCCGCGCTGGAAACGCGGTGCAATCCGTCGGGTCCCACCCTGGGATTGCGGATTTGGCGCACTCAATGCACGCATGCAATATACGGCAACCGCTTTTTCGATGCCTATCCGCCGCATCTTCAGCCCAGTTTGGCTGGTCAACGAATCCACTACGACCGGCATGGATCCACGTATGCCGCTTCGGGTCGCGTCGGTCGAGTACCAGCTGCATATCGGTGATCGTTTCTGGCCCCTTCTCTACGAGCCAGTCAGTCGGTGGGTCCTGGCTACCGCACGCGTGGTCAGCCGGATCCAGACTGGTCGCATGCGGACATACCTGGCTTACTCCTTTGTCACCCTGCTGGTCCTGTTGTGGCTTATCCGCTGACGGCCTGGGCATTGGCACTGCTGCAGACGCTGCTGTTCATCGCAAGCGCACCACTCCTGTGTGGTTGGGTCAAACGCGTGCGTTGCGCGTTCCAGAATCGCGCGTCCCCCCCTCTTTGGCAGCCCTACCGGGATCTCGGAAAGTTATTCCGTAAAAGCGTGATCCTGGCGGAGGAAGCGTCTTGGCTGTTTCGGGCAACGCCTTACATCGTTTTGGCCGCAATGGTGCTTGCTGCTGCCGTCATTCCCCTGATTGCCGTCAACCTCCCGACCGATGCCATCGCAGATGTCATTGTTCTGGTCGGCTTTCTTGCTTTGGGCAGATTTTTTATAGCCCTCGCAGGCCTTGATATTGGAACGGCATTCGGCGGCATAGGATCCTCTCGCGAGATGATGGTGTCCTCCCTTGCCGAACCGGCCATGCTGATGGCCGTCTTTACCATCTCAATGACGGCCTCAAGCACAAACCTCTCGACAGCGATGCACTACCTGCTTCAAAGCGGTCTGGTACTGAGACCGTCCTTCGTGTTTACCGCTGCTGGCTTGATGATGGTTGCGGTCGCCGAATCCGGGCGTTTGCCAGTCGATAACCCCGCGACACATCTCGAGTTGACCATGATTCACGAGGGCATGATCCTCGAATACAGCGGACGCCATTTGGCACTGATTGAGTGGGCTTCTGAAATCAAGTTCATGATCTATGCGGTTCTTATCGCTGACATCTTTCTGCCATGGGGCATCGCAACGCGGGTTACACCATGGGAGCTGCTATCCGGTGTAGTTGCAATCACGGTGAAGCTTGCGCTGTTGGCCGTGCTCCTGGGCGCTGTCGAAAGCGGGCTGGCAAAAATGCGGTTGTTCCGGGTACCCGAATTTCTCAATCTTGCTTTCCTGCTTTGCCTGCTGGGTCTTCTCAGCCATATTATTTTGGAAGTGGCCATCTGATGACACCGGTCAGCCTCTACACGCAGGCGATCCTCATGCTGGCCGCGCTGGTTTTGTTTACCTCATTCGCCCTGCTCGCGCAAGCACGCATGTTCGCATTAATCCGTCTATATGCCTGGCAGGGGACACTCCTTGCCGTGACCACCGCTCTGGTTGCATGGGTCACGCACCAGCCACGCCTGTACATATCCGCCCTGCTTACACTAGGACTTAAGGCGCTGCTCATCCCTTGGTTTTTAAACCGTCTTGTCATCCGGCTGGGATTGCAGCACGAAACTGAGGTTCTACAGGGTAACTCGCTGATACTGCTTGGTGCTGCCGCACTGACCGTGTTCAGTTACTACGTCGTGATGCCAATCGTGCAGCTTTCCACTCTGGTTACACGGAATGTCATCGCTGTCAGTCTGGCGGTCATACTACTCGGGTTGCTGCTGATCATCGTTCGCAGGAAAGCCGTTACCCAGGTAGTTGGATTCATGTGCATGGAAAATGGACTCTTTTTTGCTGCGGTGGCATCCACCTATGGAATGCCGATGGTCGTCGAGCTGGGAGTCGCATTCGATGTGCTCGTGGCTTCCATCCTGTTTGGCGTGTTTTTCCTGCATATCCGCGACAGCATTGACTCACTGGATGTGGATCGGCTTAACCAGCTACGGGAGGGAGACGATTGAATCCACCTGCCGATGCGGTTTACCCCATGTTGCTGATTCCTCTAGTTGGAGTCATCGCGCTTGGCGTCATTGGCCATAGTCGTCGCGCCGGCTGGGTCAACATTGCGATCTCGGCTGCAACATTCGTGGCCTCCCTCAGGCTAGCCTTGGGCGTCCTGAAACACGGTCCACTGCTCACTACCAGCAAGATGTTTTATATCGACTCGTTCAATGTCTACTTGCTGGTGTTGACTGCTTTTGTCGGTCTCACGACGGCAATCTTTTCACGTACCTACATGCTCGATGAAATGAAGCTGGGACGAGTGAGCACGAAACGCCTGCAACTCTACCATGCCATGTACCAGGGCTTTTTGTTGACCATGCTGCTCGCCCTATCCACCAACAATCTCGGTATCCTCTGGGTTGCCATGGAAGGTGCCACGCTGGCTACAGTTCTTTTGGTCAGCCTGTATCGGACACCAGAGTCGATCGAGGCCGCGTGGAAATATTTTATTCTGTGCGGTGTGGGGATTGCCCAGGCGTTGTTTGGTACGGTACTGCTGTTCTTTGCCGCCCAGCGGGTGGTTCGCAATCGACATCAGGCACTTTTGTGGAATATCCTCTACGCGCATGCGGCCTACCTCGATCCTGCGGTGATGGGGTTGGCTTTCGTGTTCCTGCTCGTGGGTTACGGCACCAAGGTGGGGCTGGTTCCCCTGCACAACTGGCTTCCGGACGCCCATTCGGAAGGCCCGACCCCCATCTCAGCAGTGCTTTCGGGATTGCTGCTCAATGTCGCACTCTACGCCCTGGTTCGTATCAAGATGCTGGCCGATCCCACGCTCGGGGCGTTGCCTGGCGAGCTCATGATGGGATTCGGCATGCTATCGTTTATCGTGGCCGTGCTTTTCCTGCACCGGCAACGCGATATCAAACGCCTGTACAGCTATTCTTCTATCGAGCACATGGGGCTCATGACGTTCGGATTTGGTGTCGGGGGGGCGCTTGCAACTTTTGCCGCACTCCTGCACATGACCGTACATTCTCTGACCAAATCATCCATTTTCGTCACCGCCGGACATGCCGCGCACATTGCGGGTTCCCAGAGCATCGATCGGATCCGGGGGCTGATCCGGACCCAACCAGCCGTCGGATGGGGGCTTCTCATCGGAACGGTAGCTATTGCCGGATTTCCACCATTCGGAATTTTCACGAGCGAGTTTTTACTGCTTGTCGCCACCATGCAGAGCTGGCCTTGGCTCACCATCCCCTTGCTGATTGGGCTGGTCGTTGCGCTCGCGGGATTGTTCAGACAGGTGCAACCCATGGTGTACGGCGAGGCGATGCCGGACCAGAGACCCACCCGCACCAGTATGGTCCCGGTTGTCGTGCATCTTGCACTGGTGCTGTGGCTGGGACTTGCGATACCGGCCTTTCTGGCGCAATGGTTTAACCATGCCACTTTTCTGATTTCGGGAAGTTCCCTTCCGTGAGATACCGTTGGCCATCAGCGACAAAAAGACCTCAATGCGCGAGGGTACGGTCAGATGATGGAGCCGTCCGTGTGGGCAGTTGATTTTGCGGCCCAATTCCGAGAGAAGGTGGTTGCCTTTCGTAGGAGTAGTCCATCGATTCAGGCACCCTGCTACCGGTTCTCCGTCATGCCGGAGGAGTGGGGGGGCGTTGCTGCGGAAGCGGCCCGGGCTGGTTTGCGCTGGAGTGGACTTTGGGCCGAAGACCAGAATAACCGGATCGATCTGACCGTCGTACTGGAGAAGGACGGAGTCTACCTGCTCGTCCAAACCCGGACGGCGGATGACTCGCCATCAATAGCCTCTCATGGGCTGTATTATCCCGCAGCCGACCGGTCCGAGCGCCGTCTCGCGGATTTGTTCGGGATCGCGTTCAGAGATCAGGCCGATTCCCGCCGCTGGATCCGGCACCAAGCCTGGACCGAGCTCGAGACACCCCTGCGCAAGACCTACCCCAGATCAGGACGCGACGAAACCTCGACCCGCGCAGATTCGGGATACCCCTTTCTAGGAGCCCAAGGAACCGGCGTATGTGAGATTCCCGTAGGGCCGATCCACGCAGGCATCATTGAGCCCGGTCATTTTCGGTTTCAGGCGGTAGGTGAGATGATCTTGAATCTCGAAGCGCGGCTCGGTTACGTCCATAAGGGTATTGAGAAAATTGCCGAGGGTCGCGATCCGGAGGGCTTAGCCCGTCTCGCGGGCCGCGTCTCGGGGGATGCGACCGTGGCCCATACCTGGGCGGCCTGCATGGCGATGGAACACGCAGCAGGTATTGAGATATCCACACGTGCGCTGGCATTGCGCGCGATCCTCGCAGAACGGGAGCGGATCATCAATCACCTAGGAGACATCGGAGCGATCTGTGGCGATGTTGGATTCGCTTTCGGCCAGTATCAATTCGGGCGGCTGCGAGAACGCTGCCTGAGACTCAACGCTGAGCTCTTCGGGCACCGATTGATGATGGATACCATCGTCCCTGGTGGCGTGTATTCCGATTTACCATCCGAGGGTGGACACCGTCTCCTGGAGGAAGGGATCGAGCTCAGGCAGGAGCTTGAAGAACTCAGTGTGATACTCGATGAAAACCCCTCACTCCAGGACCGTTGGTCAACAACGGGTATCCTCACGACCGAGGCGGCGAGGATGCTCGGTGTGTTGGGTTATGTCGCGCGCGCTAGCGGGGTTGATTTTGACGTGCGTCGTGACGCTCCTTATGCACCGTACGATACACTCAAGGTTCATGTACCGGTTGCAATGGAAGGCGATGTGGCTGCCCGGGTGCGGGTGCGTCAAGAGGAAATCGATGTGGCGTTGGATCTCATTGACGAGCTCGTGAGCGTGCTGCCAGCGGGAAGCTGCCGGATGCCGTGGTCGGTACCTGCATCGGACGCCGAGGGATTGGGGTGTGTGGAAGGCTGGCGGGGCGAACACCTGACTTATGTCCGCTTCGGACCGGACAATACCATCGCCCGCTTTTACCCCCGGGATCCAAGCGTGCTCAACTGGCCGGCACTGGAAAGGCTCATCATCGGCAACATCGTACCGGATTTTCCGGTATGCAATAAATCATTGAACGGGTCATACTCGGGGCATGATCTCTGAACTCCATCGATCAGGAGACGAGTGGCCAGGTCTGGATCCGGTGATTCCACTGCGCGGACAGGAATCATGTTCCGCCTGCTGAACAAAATCCACCATGTCGGCATGGTGAGCGAGCCGCTCGTGCTGGAGGTGGCGGAAAACACCTTTAAAGCAGTTGGGTCGCGTCTGGGAGAGGCTGTGGGACGACGGTTTCGGGGCAGTTTGGCAATTCGCCATGTGGATGCTGGTTCCTGTAATGGTTGTGAGCTTGAGATTCATGCTCTCGATAATGTGTATTACAGCATCGAGCGTTTCGGCATCCATTTCGTTGCCTCACCTCGTCACGCCGATCTGCTTCTGGTCACCGGCCCCGTGTCACGTCACATGCAGGCAGCAGTTTACATGGCCTACGCCGCTATGCCTGAACCGAAACTGGTGCTTGCGGTCGGCAATTGTGGCGCTGACGGCGGCGAGTTCGGCGTATCCTATGCAAGCTGCGGTGCTGTCCGGAATGTCATCCCCGTGGATGGGATGATCCGCGGCTGTCCTCCCACACCACTGGATTTGATGCGTGGGATTCTCGCGCTCATCGATCGAAAGATTCCAAGTTGAATCCTGCAGGATTTAGCCCGGCTTCGCCACCGATCAGGCATTGATCGCATTGCAATCATTGCTTATACTTACGCCTGTCCCTGGGAGGATGCCACGATGGCCAGCATCACGATCCGCAATCTTAACGACGACATCAAGCAACGCTTGCGTGTCCGTGCTGCCGAACACGGCCGCTCGATGGAGGAAGAAGTCCGCGATATTTTGCGCCGGGTAATGGGCGATGGCGCACCGCCACGCAATCTCGCCGCTGCCATCCGCGCCCGCATCGCGCCCTTCGGTGGCGTTGAAATCGACCTGCCGGGTCGCGAACCCATGCGCGAGCCTCCGAGCTTCGGCAAAAGACGCGCATGATCGTACTCGACACCAACGTCATCTCCGAACTCCTGCGGACGACTCCGGCCCCGCAGGTTGAAGCTTGGTTGGCCACACAGGACGGCGCGACGGCCTATTTCACGGCAGTTGGCGAGGCTGAGCTGCGCCACGGTGTGGCGATCATGCCGGTGGGGCGGCGGCGCAACGCACTGGCCGAGGCGATTGATGAGATTCTGGAGGAGGATTTCCGGGATCGCATCCTGGCCTTCGACCGCGCCGCCGCCCGTGCGTACGCCACCATCGCCGCCAACCGCCGCGCCGCTGGTCTGCCGATCAGCCAGTTCGACTGCCAGATTGCCGCGATCGCCCACGCTCATGAAGCGGTCTTGGCGACCCGGAATACGGGTGATTTCAACGGGTGCGGGATCGCCGTGATCGATCCGTGGCGGCAGACAAAAGGTGGCTGACAGTCAGGGACAAGAGAAGCCTCTCCGAAGGCGACACCTGCACCCCGTTCATCACGCGGCCCTGCGCAAAGCCGGATGGGACAAGATGCTGCAAATCTGCGAGGGGATCAGCTTTACCCAGGGCCGCATCATCGTGCGCGGCAAGATCGTCAGTCGCCCGGGCATTCCCTTGCTGGAACGTGCGACATTGCCGTGCCACAACTGAGTCGTGGCCTTACTGTTTTATTGGTGGGCCGTGTAGGACTTGAACCTACAACCAATTGATTAAGAGGGGCGTCCGGACGCTTTTCCCAACAAGCGATTTTGGTGATTTCACAGGAACATCAGATGTTTGAGATCACGCCAAATTTGTCACCATCCCCTGATTTCGCCCTCGCACTATGGCAAGGGAATGGC
>JAJZBR010000010.1 GCA_021798795.1 Pseudomonadota bacterium | reverse complement strand
ATGTGGAACGAAGAGCATCACCCGGTGACCCCGTTCCTGCCAGGTGTCTGCCAGCCAGACGACTTCCCGTTCGAGCCCACCCCACGCATGCGAGTCGCAGGCGACAAGGATGCAAAGCCTGTCTTTCTTGGCATCCAAGCCGGGCTTGGGCCTGGAGAAGGGCGAAGAATGAATGGTGTTCATCATCCGGGTCATAGTGGAACGGGCCACTGAGGGAGAAGCGGATTCGCTCTGGCTGTCTTAGACCGGATTGTAATCTTTTGGGCGGCCTGCGTGGTTGCGCCCTGCGCGAGCTTGCACCGGGTTGTATCGCAGGCCTTTGGGTGCAATCCACATCTCACCCGGGTCGAGTTCAATCGCCTCATGCGCAAGCTCGATGCGGTGTCGGCCCGCCAGCACGCAGCAGAGTTCGTCATCGCCTTCTGGGTCATGCCAGGGGAGCCCACGCTTTACCTTGGCAACCTTGACATGGGCACCTTTCACCTCACCGATGATGCGGGGCGACCCGTATCCCGGTAGGGATGCGGCGATCACGAGCGGTGAAATGGGAATGGACAGGAGGTCTTTCCTCGGGTTTTGCCCGTAGGGTTTGGGCGTGGATGCGTCAGGGCTGCATACGCTACCCTGCCGGGTCGGGTACCGGGCTTTGCAGGCATCCGCTCATCGCATCCTGCGGAACCAAGGTGCCAGTATAAGTCACCATCTCGGGCCTTCTGCTTGGATGATCTCGGGAGGGTGGTCTCGGTCATCACAGCAAACGCGTCCCCGGGAGGGGGCTCATATCCCCGTCGCAAGGATCGTGAGGCAGGAGATCGAACTCCCTTGCCGACGCCACGGGACGGATTTTTGGTGTAGGCTGGAGAACGCGTTATCACAAGCAGAGAAGGTTTGAATCATGATTATCACAACAACGGAACAGGTCGTCGGGTACCGAGTGCAGGAAGTGAAAGGCCAGGTCTTTGGCGTGGTGGTCCGCAGTCGCGGCATCGGCGGCAACATCATGGCCAGTCTCCGTTCCCTGGTCGGCGGGGAAATCACGGAATATACCGCCATGCTGGAGGAAGCCCGGCGTCATGCCATCGATCGCATGGTGAAGAACGCGAGCCTGATGGGGGCGAACGGCGTCGTGATGATGCGCTTTGATTCCTCCGAAATCGGGCAGACCATGAGCGAGATCGTGGCGTATGGCACGGCAGTGGTCTTGGAAAAAGAAGCCTGAAACATGCTGCGTGCGGCGCTCATCACCTGTGCTGCTCTCCTGCTGATTGCTGGAGTGGGCTTCCTCTTGGCAGGTTTCTGGGTCGGGGCGATCGAAAGTCTCCTGATCGGTGGGATCGGTGTGGCCGCCTTGATTTTTGAACGTTGGCGTTATCGGCCGAAATATATGCAGCCGGATCCATCATGGCAACGCACGGGCGAGCGCTTCTCCGAGGCTGTTGGCGGGGAAACCGTCGATGTGTATTACGACCCGTCCTCCGGCGAACGTCACTATGTGGTGGTCCGTAATCTTCTTCCCTGAGCCTTGCCTGAGCATGGGTTCCTGATCTTTTGAACTTTTCCGAGATTGAAGAGTCCAACGAAGGTTGACTCCGTCCACTCAATAAATCCCGCTACCTAGAGGGGCTCCTCACATGAAAAAAATCATCCTTCCCGCGATTCTGGGTGTTGCCATGCTGACGGCAGCGCTGCCTACATGGGCCGTCTGGGCGCATGGGCCGTTCCGGAATTTGACTTTCCGTAACATTGGTCCGGCCGTTGCCGGAGGCCGCGTGACCAGCGTGGTTGGCGTACCCGGAAACCGCAATCTCTACTTTGTCGGAACCGCAGGCGGCGGGGTCTGGAAAACGATCAATGGAGGAGACAGCTGGAGCAATGTTTTTGATCACGAGTCGACCATGTCCATCGGCGCAGTCGCACTTGATCCCGGTCACCCGGATTGGGTCTGGGTCGGAACGGGAGAGGCCAATCCGAGAAACGACATGATCGACGGCGCGGGAATCTATTTTTCGCCGGATGGTGGCAAGACCTGGGAAAACAGGGGATTGAACCAGGCGGGTCAGATCGGCGCCATCGCCGTCAATCCGGCTGATCCCAACAATGTCTTCGTCTGTGCTCTGGGCGATGTCTGGAAACCGGGACCGGTGCGCGGGGTTTTTATGACCCGTAACGGCGGACGGACCTGGAAGAAAGTTCTTTATCTCAACGCCCATACCGGTTGCTCGGACATTGCCTTTGAACCCGGCAACCCGAAGGTTCTGATTGCCGGCATGTGGCCGCTCGAGCGGTATCCCTGGCTGCTCGTCAGCGGGGGTCGCGCGGGCGGGCTGTACCGGTCACTGGATGGCGGACAGACCTGGAAGAAACTGAAACAGGGACTCCCAAAGGGTCCGATCGGACGCTCCGCCATTGCCTTTGCTCCAAGCCAGCCGGATACCGTTTATGCCGTGATCCAGGCCAAGGGAGGGGTACTCTGGGTCTCCCGCGACGGAGGATCAGACTGGCAGCTTGTAAGCGACAACCACAATGACGACGTCCGGCCATTCTATTTCACCGATCTCGCCGTCATGCCCAACAATCCCATGCGCCTGTTCATGCTTTCCATGAAACTCATGGAGAGCACGAATGGCGGGAGAACTTCGTTTTACGCGGATCCGGGTGTGCATGTCGATCATCACGCGATCTGGATTGATCCGCATGATCCCGACCGGATCATCCAGGGCAACGATGGCGGGGTGTATCTCTCGACCAACGCAGGGAAACACTGGCGTTTCTTGGGCAATCTTCCCATCGAACAGTTCTACCAGGTCGCGGTCGCGGATCGCATCATGCCGTTCCTCGTCTGCGGGGGACTGCAAGACAACAATGCCTGGTGCGGCGCCTCGAGCGACTATCGCCGGGGCGGGGTTGTGGGATCCCAGGACTGGTTTCAGATCTCGGGTGGTGATGGCCAATACGTGGTTCCCGCGCCGAGCGATCCGAATATCATCTATGCCACGACTGATGACGGCTTTCTCACCCGCTACAACCGGCTGACCCGTCGTGCACGGAGCATCAATCCCTACCTTCGGGATGAGCTGACCGGGGATATTCTTTCAGGCAAGATTCTTGCCAAACAGAAGTACCGGTTCGACTGGACGTCGCCGATCGCGGTTTCTCCGACCGACCCGAACAGCATCTATATCGGCGGCGATGTGGTCTTTCACAGCCTGAACGGCGGCCGCCACTGGAGCGTGATCAGCCCCGATCTCACGCGGGATGTCAAGGTCAAACAGGGGCCGACCGGCGGACCTGTCACCAAGGATCTGTCGGGTGCCGAGACCTATGACACGATCCAGTCGATTACCCTCGCGCCGACCAATCCCCACGTCATCTGGGTCGGGACAGACGATGGATGGGTCTGGGTCTCGCGCAATGGCGGCGGGCACTGGACGAAAGTCACGCCATCGGGTGCCCCAAAGTGGGCCCGTGTCTATCACGTCACCGTCTCTCCATTCCACGCGGGGATGGCGTTCGCGGCTTTCGACGCGCATGAGCTCGGCAATAACCGACCCTATGTTTTCCAGACCGATAACTATGGGCGGAGCTGGCATCGCATCACCCGGGGACTGCCCGATGCATCGGTTCTCGTGGTGCGCCAGGATCCGAACGATCCCCATCTCCTGATGGCCGGAACCATGCGGGGGCTTTATTACTCGCAGAATGGCGGACGGCTCTGGAAACCGCTCCACGCGAACCTGACGACTGCGGCGGTTTTTGATCTGCAGTTCGTCAAACCGCTTCACAGTCTGGTGCTCGCGACACACGGCCGGGGTATGTGGATCCTGGACAATCTGAGGCCGATCGAAGAGTTGACCCCGGGAGTCGCCCGCGAGACTTTCCATCTGTTTCATGCATCGGCCGGCTATATCCTTTACGCAAGCCACACGAATGGAGTCGGTCCGAGCCACTTCCGTGGACGCAATGCCACAACGGGTGTAGTCATCAGCTACTATCTGAAAAAAGCCCTCAAGCCCACTCCAAAGGAGCGGATGCGCCATGAGACACCCGTCAAGATCGTGATTGCAGATTCCGCCGGCCAGAAGATCGATACTCTTTGGGGCACGGCCAAATCCGGGGTCAACGAGGCGGTCTGGAATCTCACCTATAAGGGTCCTACAGCGCTCACGCTCATGCCAGTGACCCGGGGCGGGTTTTTCGGTGGAAGTTTCGGCCCCCGCGTTGTTCCGGGAACCTACCGTATCGCAGTGACTGCGCTTGGCAAGACTGCGGTTGTTACGGCAAGGGTGCACCCCGATCCGCGCTATTCGGTACCGCTTTCGACCTATCGGGCCAATACCGAAGCCGGACTTAAGATGCGCTCGGAACTTTCAGCATTGAACCGGGTTCTCAATCGCACGCATGCGATCGAGGTCGGGCTCGGCGCGGTTCTGGCACGGGCACATCAGGATGCGGCCTTCCGGCACGCCCACGCAGCGCTCGTCAAGGGTGCGGTCGCTCTCAACAAGATGCTTGTCAAGTTTGAGGCTCCGCTCTGGAACTCGAAAACCCAGCACACGGTTGCGGAGGATTTCCTGAGACACTATACAAGGCTGCACATGCATGTGGCAGCGCTCTACGGCATGTCTGCATTCGGATGGGGCGAGAAGCCGCGTCTGCAGACGCTGGCCTTGATCCGCGAGGATCATCATCTGATCAGCGGGGTTCTGGCTACGTTCAACACCACCATCCGCACGGCGGTCGCGAACTGGAACCGTCAGGCGTATGCCCAAGGTATGGCCACACTTCCGAATGGCTCAGAGGTGACCTTTCCCAAGGTACCGGCCCTGCCGGAGCTCTGAAGCCCGGAGATAGATCCCTCCGGGTTCACGCCCTTCGGGGGGCCCAACCCAAGCCCGCCGCCCACAGGCGGCGGGCTTTTTTAAAGCCCTTGTCCAACCGGGTGGGCGCGCCAGTCAGGTGGGGGCAGTTGGAGCGGAGTTCAGGACCGCTTCCTCGATCGGCTCGTAAAGAATGCTGGGTGCGTCTCCGCTCCGGTAATAGGGGCGGCCGGATTGCAGTTCGACGAGAGCGCTATCGCGTTCCTCGCGGCTCGCGTACCAACGGTCGACCTGGAAATCAGGGCCTAGAAGGTGGGGCGCGGCCATGGGATCCGATGGATCCATTTTTGCACGAATGCCGTAACGTTTCATGGGTCCTCAAGAGGCCTGCTGTGATGCGGGCATTATAGCCGCACATCCTCTGGCCGGGGGGGATCAAAAGGGGCACGGATTGACGATTTAGGTCCGATCCGCATCTCCCGGATTATGTGTGTCCGAAATAATGAGCCAGATAGGCCTCAAAATCCCGGTTGGGTGCGGTCTCGATGCGTTGCATGTCATCGAGAGATTGCCCAACCGATGCGACGAGCCGGTTCTGTGTCGCCTCGTCGATGGGAATCGAGGTGAGGGCATTCTGGTACCTTGCGGCAAGCCGGATTCCCAGGTCTCGATGCCCCATGCGGTGTTCGCTCATTTCCTGGATGACCCACCCGGCAGGCGTCTCGTCCGGCTGGCGGCTCCTCGAGCGGGCCCTTTCCAAGGATTGCCGGTAGAGTCCCTCACCCGTTGCGGCGCCAAGTCGCTCGGCGATGGGCTCCAGTGCGTCGAGAAAGCTCCTGAGACTCGAACCCAGAGGCTTCGGGCCGGATAGGGTTTGGAGCGGCAGGCTGGGATTGCGTCCTTCGTACGCCACAAGTCTCAGGTTGGCTTCGTTCATGAAACGCTCGGTATCGCCGAGAGGGGGGCTTTCTTCAATCAGGCACCACCAGAGAAAGATCTCCAGGAACGCGAGGGTGTCAGGTGCGACCCCAACGGGGCAACGGGGATCGACATCGAGGATACGGATTTCGAGGTAGTCGATACCGCCCTCGCGCAGGGCCCTGAGCGGGCGCTGGCCACTTATTTTTGCAGGTTTGGGTCGGGCGATACTGTAATACTCGTTTTCGATCTGAAGCACATGGTCGTTCAGTTGGAGCCACTCGCCATCTGCGCTCCGGATACCGAGTCGCCGATAGTCGGGATCGGGCGTTTCCGTTGCGCAGGTCAAGGTTCTGATGTATTCGTCAAGCGAATTGAGTGAAATTCTGAGTTTTTGCTGACTCTTGTTCCGATAGCCGAGATCGCTCATCCGGAGCGAGGTTGCCAACGGGTCGTAAAGCGAATCTGGACTCCAGGGCATGGGTTGAAGAGGGGATTCGGGTGCGAAGCTTTTACAAAGCGTGGGTGAGGCTCCGAAAAGATACGCCAAAACCCAACCCTGACGGGAGACGTTCCGAAGGATGCCGAGATAGGTTTCATTGCGGATCCTGACTGGATCTCGTGTGTAGCGCTCGCCCCTGGCTCCCGCGATCCACATATCCGGATTGAAGGAAAAGTTGAAATGGATCCCGGCAATAATCTGCATGGCCCGTCCATAGCGGTGACCGAGCCCGATCCGGTAGCGATGACGCATGAGACCCTGGGGTGAGGTGCCATAGCGGGCGATCGGTATTTCCGCCTCCGAGCGGATCGGCGGGGGCATGCTGAGGGGCCAGAGTCGTTCACCGTCGAGGTGTCGGCTGGCAAATGCGTGCAGCCCTTCGAGTTCGGAATAAAGTGCCTGCAGGGTGGCATGGGGGCAGGTCACGATCTCGAGAAGTGCTTCCGAGTAATCCGTCGTGAATGCGGGATGGGTGAGGGGAGCACCCAGGGCAGAGGGGTGGGGACTTTGGGCAATCCGGCCCTCCGGATCGATCCGGAGAGCTTCCCGCTCAATCCCTTTCAGGGTTTTCTGTATCCACTCATCCGGACAGGACCGGAAGTCGGCTAGGCGCATGTCTATCGGCAAGGGACGGATCCTGGCGGGGATTCGTCATTGTATCGGCTGTCTGTGAACGCCGCTCGGTGCCCTTACTGCCAGCACTGGGTTGCTGTATCTGTGCCTGTGACGCTCTTTTGACCGAACGAGTTGAGCGTGAAACTTCCACAGTGGGTATCCCGTGTCTGTCCGCCTTCCGGTGTGGCCATCAGGGTAAAAGTCTGGGGGGTTGAGGAGGTGGCCGTGACCGCATAGTAGCCGTTTTCGCTGGTCACGCTGTCCGTTGCGTATCCCAGGCTTGTGAGATTCCCGGCATAGACGTTGTGGTCGGTGTAATATTCCGCTTCGCCATTCGAGACCTCGAGAAGGGTCTTGATCGCATCCGTCCGGTGGGCGGAGAGGAGATATTGCTCGTAGGCGGGGACGGCGATCACCAGCAGGATGCCGGCAATGGCCATGACCACGAGTAACTCGATCAACGAGAAGCCACCTGTCCTGGTGTTCATGTCCGATCCCCGGATTCATGCGGGATGGGCTTATGGATCACGTGCGGGGGATGATTGAGAAGGGCTGCCTTCTGCCGCGCCGCCTGTAACGCTTCGAGCGCAAGCAGAGATGCGTGGCTGAGCACATAGTGGGCGCCATCGGGTTCGGTCGCGATCCCGGTATTGAGGTTGACCATCGTGCCGTTCGGGAGGATCAGGACGGGAGCGCTCGCCCGGCAGATGGGCAGGAGGCAGGCGCCGAGAAGGGCCAGGGCTGCCGTGGAGTTTATCAGAATGTGTTTCATGTTGAGTCCTCTCATCGAATTTCTTTCCAGTTGAGACGGCCGCGATTTCCGCCGCGTTCTTTCCAGGAAGCGATGGTATCGGTCGAGAGGGTGACGAGCTTGACGTCGCCGATCACGCCCGGGCGGGTGCGGATCAGGGTCGGCGCCGCGGCGAAGCCGTTCCCGAGTCCGATGCCGACTGGATTCTCGCCTCCCACCTGGTCGGAAGCATTGAGCGTCGTGCCGCCGTTCAGATCCAGCTCGGGGCCGGGGAAGGCTCCGCCGGATTCGTAGTCGAGAACCATGAGGTAGCTCGTGCCGCCGTTTGAACAGCTGGTCGAGCTCGACGCATCGGGAATATAGGTCGTGAAGATGACGCCCCCCCCTTCGATCGTGGGATTCGTGATGACCCGTTCACCCGGATCCAGATTCACGTACCACCCGCTATCGGAGCTCCAGTTGATCGTATTGCTGGTGATGGTACGGACGGGAAGCGTGATGGTTGTCCCGCTCGAGTTCGTGTAGCTGTAAGTCGTATCCGTGAGAACCTGCTCGACCAGTTTGTGAATGCTGGGTGGACTGGCGGGCGGGGTTCCGCCTGGAGGCGTCTGATCCAGTACGCCGTAGAAACTCTGGGTTGCGGTGGTGGTGAGATCCGGAGTGCCCAAAAACTGTCCGGTCCCGAACATGACGAGGAGTGAACCCGCAGGGGCGCCCGGAGGGGCCAGGCTCACGATCGGTTTGGTCGTGATCGGCTGGGTCACACCGGACTGCACGGCCTGATAGAGAACCGATGCACTCCAGTTGATCGGTGCGGTCGAGGAGAGGTCCACGCGCCAGAGATTGCCCTGAAGGTCGCCCACGTAGACCAGATCGTCATATCCGGTGCCGGCACTCGGAACCACGACAGGGGTGGCGAGCCCGTTCGGGGCGCTGCTCGCGCACGCGCTCGGGACATCAGAGCAAAGTGAGATCTGGTCGATCAAGGCGCCGGTTTGAGCGTTGACCACGAAAAGATAGGGGTTGCCGTCCGAGTTGTTGTAACCGGAGCCAAAGATGACCACCGACGTCGGGATGCCGCCCAGGTCGATCTGGGCGATCTGGGGCTGACTGTACGTGAGTCCGAGATAGGGGTTCGAAAACTCCCAGAGGACATGGCTCGCGAGCCCGGATGCGGTCCCGAGGAGGGAGGGGTGTGTGACGTCCAGGGCGTAGATGCTATTGCCGCCGGCGTTCAGCCCTCCGGTCACGATGGTGTGCCAGGTTCCGTCGCTGAACTGGACGTCACCGGCCGTGGGTGACCCGTCCACGTAAAACTCGTGTGCCTGGTTGTAGATGGGATTCGTGAGATTGGCGAGGTTGGCGAACACCCCGTTCGGCACATAGGTGAAAAGCTCCTCACCGGTCAGGGCATTGAAGGCATGGAGCATGCCGTCATTGGCGCCCACGTAAAGGACCGGCATCCGGCTGGCCAGGCTCTCTGCGAACGTCTGGTACGATGGGGCCGTATAGGTACCATCCGGGGGACCCACGTAAACCGGATTGCTGTCGACGATATCGCCCAAAAGTGCGGAGCGATCGCGGAAGGGTCCGCTCGGTTGCTGGTCGGCCGTATCACCCATGAGGTAATCGAGCACCGCCTGGCCATAGGTCGCGACGTTGTCGCTGAACTCGGATTGCTCAGTTGTCGAAAGCGTTCCCCAAAGCGTTTCAAGCGCACTCTGCTGGGCTGCCGAGAGATCGCTCCAGGCGAAGGGAACGCCGGCTCCGGCGCCACTCGCGGCCGTGGGGTTCCAGGTCGCGACCGCACGGGATTGCCAACCGGTTCCGGACAGGGACGAGCCGAGTTCGGCTGCGGCACTCCAGAGTGCGCCGGTTGTGATATTCACGGTTCCGCTCGCTGAGACCGGAAAAGCCTGGAGCTCGCCGGTCCAATCGCCATAGGGAAGAGCGGATGAGTTGAATTTGGCCTGGTAGACCACGGTACCCGTATTGAGGGAGGTGGAGTTGACCGAGGCGGCCGTGGTGCTCACGTTGTTCACGTTGATTGCACCGAAAATCGTTTCGAGATCGTTGGTCACCGCCTGCGGGCTGATTCCGGGAAAATAGTTCGAGGTGCCGCCTGCGATGGCCATGGCCTTGAGGGTGGCCGCGGCGGATGGGTTGAGTGCGGGGTCCACACCCGCGCCCATGCCGACGATATAGGTTGTGACGTGGTCACTCTTTAGATCCGTGAGCTCGGTGATCGTATCCTGGAGTGCCTGGTCGTTGGTAGAGTAGAGCGTCGTGGTCTCGCCCGCGAGGACATCGCTTGCGAAAGAGGCATCGGTGGTCGAGACGGTTCCGCCGCCGGCCAGGTAGAACGTGGCCGATTCGCCAAAACCGACTGCCGAGCGCGAGCCCAAGGGCGGCCAGACCTGATTGCTGAGATCCTGTGTCGGCAGGCCATCGGTGATGAGAACCACATTCTTGCTCGCCGCACAAGTGGTATTTGATACGGGAGCGGTGTAGCCCCCCGTACCCGTATAGTAGTCATAAGCCCCCTTAAGGATGCCCGCGATCGGTGATTGCACGGACACTGCCTTGATTTCCTGGCTCGCCGCATCATTGGTTTCGGGAGCAAGCGCGGGGGTGAACTCTTGGATGTAGCATTGAAGATCGGTGAGACCGCTGCATCCGGTCGCCGTGGTATAGGATGCGATGGGGACGAGAAGATGCCCGGCGTCTGATGCGGCATTGGCATCGTATCCAAAGCCGCGTTCGGCGTAAAACACCTCGGTGCTATGGGGGATATAGCCTGCATTGGTTGGCGTGGTGGAGAGGCCCTCGCCCCCCGGAGACGAGCCATTGTAGGATGTTGAAACCCCGCCACTGTTGTAATCTGCGAGCGTATAGTTCGAATAGATGAGACTTCCGGTGCAGAGAGCGCCGTCGCTGCAATAGGGACCGTCATAGTTCAGGAAGGCGCGGGTGTACTCGCCCGGCCCTGTGTAGAAGACATCGTTGATGAAGGGATTGTCGGAGGTGGCGAGAGTCGAGATATAGGGATCCAAGAGAAGCGCGGAGGGGTCGCTCAGGATTCCCGGAGTGGTCGCCGCTTGCGATTCCATTGTGGTGCACGAGCTCAGGGTCGAACCGTAGCAGGGGTTGGGGTGCCAGGTGCCGCCATCGGCAGGAGGGGTGGAGGTGCTCGTACCGAAGGTGAATCCACCGGGCTCGCTCATCATGTAGAGCCAGGTTTCCAGGGTCCCATTGTCTGTTGCCGAGGCCGAGTAGTCCATGAGTCCCATGTCGAAGTTGGCCGCATAGTAGGAAATGACCTGACTGAGTGCCGCCTTGGCCACGTTGAGCCGGCTGGCCGAGTTGTCATACTCGTCGCCCGGGTTCGAGCAGACCGGACTGGAAGCGTTGCCGAGAACCGTGTAGGGAGCGGATCCCGACGCGTCGGCTGGAGCGCAGGGCGGCGTGAAACCGGATGGGACCGTGTAGTCTACGGGAGAGCTCGAACTCGAGAGTCCGGAGACCATACCGGATCCCGTCATGATGGCGCCGTCGAGATCGCCGTCCATTGACTCGGAGTTGGCCACGGCCAGAAGCACCTCGGGGTGCGTGGGATTGACGAGCGTGAGCGGGACGTTCGAGATCGATACCGTGGGAACGGCGGCCTGGACCAGGGGCACCTGGAACCAGATGAAGCAATCGACCAGCAGGGCGATGGCGAGGCGGGTCAGAAACGGATGAGGTTTGTGCATGGGGTCTCCCTCCGGATCAGGGCCGGTAAGTTTCCTGAACGACAGCCACTGCGTTGGCACTGCCCCCTGTGGCCCAGGCGGTAATCTGGAAGGTCCGCGGCACGCTTGCGACGCCATAGGTCGCTCCCATCGCGGCGAGATTGTCGCCCGGAAGCGGAGCGGTCGGAAGCTCGACCATGAAGATCTGCGGCTCGTCTGCGTAGAGGAGCTGGCCACCGTCGAAGCTCAGGCCGCCGCTCGTGACCGAGGGATCGTTGAACGGATAGGTCTGGTTGTAGGTCGAGCTCACCCCGGACGACCAGAACGTGTTTGATGGGAAGTTGGCCGCGCTGGCCGTGGGATCGGTCGAGGCATAAATCGAGAACGGTCCGTCGATGGCCGCGGCTGTGGCACTCGGGATCGGAATCACGGCAAGATTCGAGAGCCAGGCACCGGTTCCGTTCACGGCATCGGATGCGGCCGCGATGGCGCGCTGCTTTTCGCGCAGATTGTGGGCCATGCGCTGCTCGAGGGTGACGCCTTCCATGAGCGTCACGCCAAGGATCGTCAGGACGACCAGGAAAACCAGCGCGGTGACCAGTGCGAAACCTTGGGCGTTGGGTGGGATCGGGTGGGATCGGGTCATGGATTCAGTCCGGGATCAGGTTTTTGAGCGCGATGTCGCGCACGATGACGACCCGAAGATACCGGTCGGGCGTTAGGGGCCAACTCGAAAGGGTATACCCCAGAAGGTTGTAGTTCGCCTGGCTCGCCTTTGGCAACACATCGCCGAGATCGCCTTGCGGGTCGACGGAATCCCCGCTCGCCATGAGAAGCGCGACCTGGATCGCCTGGATCTGGCTGTAGGTCACCACCTTGGAGGGAGTCACGTAGGCCGTGACCGATCCGTCGCCCAACGTGTCGACGCCGAAGCGGACCATCATGTACTCCACATCGTTCACGAGCGGGACGTAACTTCCGAAGGCGTTGCCTGCGATCGTCGAAATCCGGCTCCGGCATTCGAGCTGGTTGGTTGAGGTATCGACTTTCCACTCGTCGGTCGCAATCGAACCGATCGGGATCAGCTGCCCAAGGCAGTTGCTGAGTGTTCCATCGGACTGGAAGCTCACCGCGAACCCGTAGGGGGGCGCGGGACTCCCATGCCAGACGCCGATCATGAGGGGATTGCTCGGAGTTGCGAGGAAGGCGACGGGATCCGCTTCATTGTCCGGGATGATCGTGAACAGTTGGCTCGCCGGAATCGCGAGGTTAAAGCGGTAGCCCGCCTGGCGGATGTCGGTTGTGAGGAGGGTCACGGCGAGGCGCACGTTGTCATCGAGGGTGGCTTCAGCGCGCTGGGCGACCGAGCCCGCTTCATTGCTCAAGTATACGGTTGCAAGACCCATGACCAAAAATAGCGTGATCGCGAGTGCAATCAGAAGTTCGATGAGACTCAATCCCCGGGTACGCAGGGAGCGGGTCATGGCTGGTATACCGTGCTGTAGGTGGCTTGGGATTGGGTTTTCCCGTTGGGCGTGACCGTGCTCCAGGAGACGGTCACAACGATAGGCGTGTTGCCGGTGCTCGAGCAGGGAACCGCACATTGGATTTGCGCCGTAGGGTCGGGAAGGTTGTTTTGAAGAGTCTCGGCAAAGCTCCAGAGATCCGCCTGGGCTTCCTCCGAGGGCGAGCAGGGCGCAGTCTCCGATTCGCAGAGATTGCCCGGTGCGCTGGTCGGCAGGGCTGAAATGATGTAGTTCCCGGCCTCGACTCCGGCCGGATTGGCCGCCATGAGTCCCGTGATGTTTTCACTGTCGATTGCAGCGAGTCCCTGAAGGGCAGCAATCTGGTTGGAACGCAGTCCCGCCGTGATCATCGCCGCGAGACCCAATAGACCGACCGCGACCACGACCATGGCCACGAGCGCCTCGATCAGGCTGAATCCAGCCGGTTGCCGGGGTACGGGGTGGACGTTACTCATGGCGTGGGGCAGGGTGCGCCCGGCTCGGCCGCCATGGGCTGTCCGCCCGGGCCGAGTGCGAGACAGCGGGTGAGAAAGGATTGCGCCGGGGAATCCGTGAGGGTAAAGGTTCCCCCCGTGAGCTCGGAGGAGATGAGGATCCCAAGCGGCGTGAAGCTCACGCTTTGACCCGTGTTGAAGGGCGAACTCGCGCTCAGGGAGTCCGTGCTCGAAAAACCCGCGTGCACGCGGATAATATCGGCACTCGCGGGTACTTGGCCCGCATTTTGCGGGTTGCGATAGATCAGCCAGCCCGCACTCCAGGCCCCGTCCGAACAGTCGCTTCCATCGCTGCTCGCGCAAACGGTGACTTCCTGCCCCCGCTTGATGGCTTCGCTTCGAGCCAGCATCAAGGCGGTCACGAAGTCGTTCATTTCGGACGCCATGCGGTTTTCGGTCATGAACTGGGTATAACTCGGGACCGCTATCGTGATGAGAATCCCCGCGAGGGCGATCACGACCAGAAGTTCAATGAGGGTCAACCCGGCCGTACGATGTTTCATGGCGCCCATCATAGCCCCGCCGGACGGACAGATTGAGGCGGTTCTGACGAGCGGCATGTTTCGGCCGATGAAAGGTGCCCTAAGATTCTGATTCATAAGCCGGTTATGTCGAGTTGCTGCTGGTGCGGATCGGAAGCCGCTTTCGGGTCGGCACCCGCCCGATGGCAGCTTTGCAGAGACATTTTGGGTTTCAGGCCCTATAATAATCAAGCCAATCAAACCGGAAGCGGCCGGATGCCTGACCTTATTTATTTGGGTGCAGCCGGGTTTCGCCTTGGTGATCCGGAAGGCGCCCCTCTGTTAGTTGTGATGGAGCCCGCCGGATGCCTGAATCTGACGTGAAGCTGCCCAAGGGCGAACGTTGGCCCGTGCAGGGGGCGCCGGTCATTGAAAATCCAAAATTCCAGGTGCGGGGTCTCAATTTCTACTATGGATCCTCTCATGCGCTGCACGATATCAGCCTGGATATAGCGGAAAAGAAGGTCACGACCTTCATCGGGCCCTCAGGCTGCGGTAAAACCACTCTCATTCGCTGCTTCAATCGCATATTCGAGCTGCATCCCGGGCATCGGGCGAGCGGTGAGATCATTCTCGACGGAGACAATATTCTGGCCAAGGGGCAGGACGTGCATGCGCTCCGGGCCAAGGTGGGCATGGTCTTCCAGAAACCAACTCCGTTTCCGATGTCGGTTTATGACAACATCGCATTCGGGGTGAAGCTCTACGAGCGTCTCCCGCGCCGGGCCATGGATGATCGGATCGAGTGGGCCCTGAACAAGGCAGCGCTTTGGGAAGAAGTCAAAGGCAAGCTTCTCGAAAGCGGGACACGGCTCTCAGGTGGGCAGCAGCAGCGCCTCTGCATTGCCCGTGCCATCGCCATTCGTCCCGAAGTCCTTTTGCTCGATGAACCGGCCTCATCTCTTGATCCCTATTCGAGCCTCAAAATCGAGGCACTGATTACCGAACTCAAGGCTGATTACACGATTGTTCTCGTCACGCACAATATGCAGCAGGCGGCCCGAGTATCAGATTATGCGGCATTTCTCTTTACGGGCGATCTCATCGAATATAAGGATACCGATACACTATTTACGAATCCGAGCTCGCAGCAGACTGACGCCTACATTACGGGACGATACGGATGAAGTGAAATTTTATGTTTATTACATAAGTATGCGTTATATTCAAGTATTTTTATTTTTATTCAGAGTTGTAGTTACGAATTCAGTTTATGCATATTCATTTGACAGACAATTCATGTTCATTGTAGACTACATAGTCTAAAAATCGGGGGTTGGATATGCACGACCCGAATCAATCTTTCATATCCTGTGTTCGACGAGGTGGCGGGCTTCGGGAGTCGCTCCGCGAGCGACTGATTCTCGTGGCTCTCTTGGTTCTACCCGCCTTCTTCTTCTGGCACCTCGCCATCGACTGGTCTCATTCCGTCTCCATCCCGCAGGATCGCACCTTTGCCGGCCCCACTCTGGATTCCATTCACGCCCAAAACGTCAAAACCCTGACCGCGCTCTACGCTGCATACGGTTACCACTGGCCGCCGCACCGGCTTGTCCCGGCCATTGATGTGAACCATTTGCCGGAGGGGTTGTCCGCCTTGCCGGTCCATCAGAAAAAAGTTCTGTTTCTCAAAACCCTATTACCAATTATTCTGGCTGCAAACCAGAAAATCAGCCGCGAAAGGCGCTTTTTGATCCGCCTCTTTGCCGCTTATCGGCGTCCAGGCAGGAAGGTGCAACCCAAGTCATGGGCGCTCGCACGCGAGATCGAGGCGCAATACCGGGTGAGTGGATCCCTGACCCAATCCGCTGTCCAGGCCCGGTTGCTCAAACGTGTTGATGTGGTTCCAGCCATCTTGGCGCTGGCTCAGGCGGCCAAGGAAAGCGGTTGGGGGACCTCACGCTTCGCACTCCGGGGCAATGACCTCTTCGGAATGTGGACCGATAACCCCTTCTTGGGCATGGTGCCACGTGCCCTGCGGGGGGATCCAACCCACTTTGTCAGGGTTTTTGCGAATATCCGGAGCTCGGTCCGGCACTACCTCAAAGCCATCAATACCCGGAGGCCTTTTGCTCCATTTCGCGCCATTCGCGCAAGGATGCGTCTTGTGCGGGCGCCGCTCAATCCCGAGCTCCTGGCCCAGGGTCTCGATCTTTATTCCCAACAGGGCCAGGATTATGTCCTGTCAATCCAGCAGATGCTTCCCACCTTGGACCGTTCCGCTCATCTCGGACGGCTCGCGCTTGTTTCGCCCCGTGTGCTGGCCGATCTCATTGTTGAGAAGCGCGGCCGGATAATCGGGACCAAGCCTGCTTCCCTGACCCGCGTGGCCATGGTACGGATCCATCACCCGAAATCCTGAAGCGGTCACCGAAGCGGTCGACGATCCGGTCCGGAGCGACCTTTGGGTGCGGGAATCGACAGGTTTGCACTGTCCGGCGGGGCCTTGTAACAGGTATCATAGTTGGGATCCTTGGGGCACCCCCCAGGGGGGTATGGGTTTTACTATCGAGGTTCCCCCAATCATGATGCGACCCACGAGTGGATTCATTAGGACCATAGGATTTCTGGTGCTGATTTTCAGTCTCGCGGCCATCCGGCCGGTTTTTGCGCATGGCGATCTCAATCTCAACGTGAGCGAGCGCGCAGCGCGTGTCAGTTTCGGCACGGATCTGACTTCATCCGGGCTTGAGGGCAGTCTGGGATATTTCATCCATACCGGTCGTGGCAGTGCTGCCGATGCCGGCTTGTCTCTTGTGGCCAACGCCAATCCGGGCGGGCACCCCATCCGGGTTGGGCTTGGCGCGCGTGCGCTTTTGGTCGATGCGAGCATCATCCACAAAAGTGCGGCAGTCCTCGGTCTTGGAGCTTCCGTCAATACCACCTGGATCGGCTATAACCGGCTGGGAGTGGGTGGGCATGTTTACTACGCACCACAGGTCACCTCATTCGGCGCTGCCCGTAGTTATCTCGAATATGAAGCGCGCGTCGAGTATTATCTCCTGCGCCACGGGATGGTTTACCTGGCCTATCGGCACATCGGGGTTTCGTTTGCCGGAGTGCCCACGCTGACTCTGGATAGTGGACTCAATGTAGGCTTTCGCATCTCATTTTGAAAAACGTATGGCCGGTCATAGCAAGTGGGCCAATATCCAGTACCGCAAGGGATCCCAGGATGTCCGGCGGGGACGTCTTTTTACCCGCATCATCCGCGAGGTGACGAGTGCGGCTCGTCACGGAGGGACGGATCCCGCAGCCAACGGCCGGCTCAAGCTTGCCATCGAACGGGCGACTGCCGCCAATGTGCCCAAGGATACCGTCGAACGGGCGCTCCGGCGCATGCAGGGAGCTGGGGCGGGAGATGGCTTGGAGGAAGTACGCTACGAAGGCTACGGGGCCGGCGGGGTTGCCGTGCTCATCGAATGCCTGACCGACAACCGCAAACGCACGGTATCTGAGATTCGCCACGCGTTTTCCAAACACGGGGGCAATCTCGGGGCGGATGGTGCGGTATCTTACCTGTTTCGGCGAGTGGGTCTCCTTCGTTACGCCACAGGCGCGAATGAGGAGAGGCTTTTCGAGCTTGCCTTGGATGCGGGAGCCGAGGATGTCGAATCCCATCCGGATGGTACACTGACCGTGATCGTCGACCCCGAGGGTTTCGAGACGATACGAGCGCGACTCGCTGAGGATGGATTTACGCCAGAGACGACGGAGATGACCCAGCTGGCTTCAACTCGGGTTCCCGTTACGGGCGAGGAGGGTTGGTCGGTTCTCAAGCTCCTCGGCGCGCTCGAGGAGCTGGATGATGTCCAGAATCTCTACAGCAATGCGGATGTATCCGATGAGATCGCGCGTCAGTTCCAGGATGCCCCATGAGTTCGATTCTCGGGCTCGATCCGGGTTCGCGCCACACGGGCTACGGATTGATCGACTGCTCAGGCGCGGGGCCCAGGCTGCTCGATTGCGGGACGATTGATTCCGCAGCAACCGATCCCCTGCCCGTGCGGCTGGCACACATTCATCGCCAGGTCGCCCATTTGGTTTGCACGTGGCACCCGAGCGAGGTTGTGGCGGAAAAGGTATTCGTGCACCGCAACGTCCACAGCGCTCTCGTTCTGGGTCAGGCGCGTGGTGCGGCCCTGGCCGCGGCAATGGACCAACCGGAACCGCCATCCGTGACCGAGTATTCGCCCCGTGAGATCAAGCAGGCCGTTACGGCCTACGGCAGCGCACAGAAAAACCAGATCCAGAAAATGGTTGCGCTGCTTCTCGGGCTGGCCGAGCTTCCATCGGTGGATGCGGCGGATGCGCTCGCGGTGGCGCTTTGTCATGCCCATCAGGTCCGCTGGCGGCGCTGGACCCGGCAGGCGGGTCGGGCATGATCGGATCCCTGCGCGGCCGGGTCGTTTTCAAGGCGCCCCCGCGGGTCGTCCTGGAAGTGTCGGGTGTGGGTTATGAAATCGAGATGCCGCTTCTTTCCACAGCTCATCTGCCACCGATTGGAGGCGAGGCATTCCTGGTCATCCATGATTTGGTTCGAGAGGAAGGCACGCTCCTCTTTGGTTTCATCGATGAATCGGAACGGATTCTGTTCCGTTTGCTTTTGCGCGTCAATGGGATCGGTCCCAAGGTGGCGCTGGCCATCCTGTCGACTCTTCCGGTTGCGGAGTTTGTGCGCCTGATTCGCGATCGGGATGCCGACTTGCTGACCCGTGTCCCGGGCGTGGGAAAAAAGACGGCTGAGCGGCTGGTTTTGGAGCTCAAGGACCGAATCCAGGATCTCACGGTTTCCACACCGGGCGGGTCGGGTCGCGATCAGGCGGTCGCTGGCCTCATGGCGCTCGGTTATCGCCGGGAAGAGGCCGACCGTCTCCTGGCCCGCCTGGATCCTGGACTGCCCACCACAGAACTCATCCGGGAGTCGTTGAAACTCGCACTGGGGAGGCACGCCTGATGGAATCGGTGGCCTCCATCCCAGGCGATGCGCCGCAACCGGATTTTGAACAGAGTCTGAGACCCCGCTCGCTTGCCGAATACATCGGACAAACCCGGGTACGCGAACAGTTCGAGATTTTCATCGGTGCGGCGCGCAAGCGAGGAGAGGCGCTCGACCATGTCCTGCTCTATGGACCACCCGGTCTCGGCAAGACGACCTTGGCCCATATCATCGCGCATGAGCTCAGCGTAAATATCCGTGTGACTTCGGGACCGGTTCTCGAACGTCCGGGGGATCTCGCTGCGCTGCTCACGAACCTTGAACCCCGTGACATCCTGTTCGTCGATGAAATCCATCGCCTGCCCGCCTCGGTCGAGGAGATTCTCTACCCTGCCCTTGAAGATCGTGCGCTCGATATCCTGCTCGGAGAGGGGCCGGGTGCGCGTTCGATTCGGATTCCCCTGCACCCGTTCACACTGGTCGGGGCGACCACCCGCGCCAATCTTCTGTCTCCGCCCTTTCGAGACCGTTTTGGGGTCACCGCACGGCTTGAGTTCTATGACGTTCAGGATCTTGCCGCAATCGTGACCCGATCGGCTCGCCTCCTCGAGATTGCCATCACGGATCCGGCGGCCTTGGAGATCGCACAACGATCCCGCGGAACACCACGGATCGCGAACCGGCTTCTCAGGCGCATCCGGGATTTCGCCGAAATGCGGACGACTGGCGGAATCGAGCCGGAAACCGTTCGCGAAGGCATGCGCCTTCTTGAAGTCGATTGTGCGGGCTTCGATCCCCTGGATCGCAAATTTCTCCTCACGATCATCGAACAGCATGACGGGGGACCGGTCGGCATCGATACGCTGGCTGCGACGCTCGGAGAAGACCGGGGAACACTTGAGGATCTCGTCGAGCCCTTCCTCATCCAGAGGGGATACCTCCAGCGCGGACCCCGGGGGCGGCTCGTCACTTTGGCGACCTACCGGCATCTCGGGATTGACCCCAAGGCCCGTGAAGGCGGGCTTTTCCCGACATGAGTGGGTCGAAGAGGCAAAAGACGGCATTCCAGCACCGGGTCCGGGTCTATTACGAGGATACGGATGCCGCGGGGGTCGTATACCATACGAGTTACCTGCGCTACATGGATCGGGCGCGTACCGAGTGGCTGAGGAGCCTCGGATGGTCGGTGAGACGGCTGGCCACCGAGCTCGACCTGCTTTTTGTCGTGGTTGAGGTCAATGTCCGCTACCGCCATCCTGCCCATCACGATGATGAACTTGAAGTCGGCGTACGGGTCGAATCCATGCGGCCGGTCAGTCTCAGGCTCGATCAGCCGGTCGTCCGGATGGGCGGAACGGCGATTTGTGAGGGCTCGATCCACCTGGTTGCGGTGGGACCCGATTCGTTCCGTCCCAAACCCATTCCTGAAACCTTGCTGAGGGCGCTTGATCCATGACCACCCATTTATCGTTCTGGCATCTCGTTCTCGAGTCGAGTTGGATCGTCAAACTCGTGCTCCTGTTGCTCGCGGCCGCATCGGTCACGTCCTGGTCTGTCATGTTTCAGAAGCGGGCCATTTTCCGCAAGGTGTGGATCGGGGTACGGCAGTTCGAAAAAAGCTACGAAACGCAGGGCACGGATCTCGGAAAACTCTATCGCCAGATCAGCGAAAACGAGCCCGAACCCAGTATCTTCGAATCCCTCTTCCAGACCGGGTACCGCGAATACGCGAGGCTGCTTCGTTTAGGCACTCCCGCAGCGGCACTCGATGGGGCCCGCCGGAGCATGATGGCCGTCGAGCGACGGGAGCTCGACCGGATCGAGGAGCAGTTGCCTTTTCTCGCGACGGTCGGTTCAACCAGTCCTTATGTCGGCCTTTTCGGCACCGTCTGGGGCATCATGACGGCCTTCCATGCACTCGGCAATGTGCAGCAAGCCACCCTTTCCATGGTGGCACCTGGCATCTCCCAGGCGCTCATCGCCACCGCGATGGGGTTGTTCGCGGCCATTCCGGCGGTGATTGCCTACAATCGCTATCAGACCCAGGTCATCCGCCTGGAAAACCGGATGGACAGTTTTGTCGATGAGTTCACCTCTGTCCTCCAGCGCTACCAGCCGGCCCTGGGTACGGGGAGCGAGAGCCGATGAGAAATCGTCGGCGGGTACTCGGTGAGATCAACATCGTGCCCTATATCGATGTGATGCTGGTTTTGCTCGTGATTTTCATGATCACGGCGCCCTTGCTGCAGGAAGGCGTTCATGTGCGACTGCCCCAGGCTGCAGCCAAACCCTTGGCCGTCCACGCGAATCTCACCCCCATCGTCCTCACGGTCAATCGGATCGGTCATCTGTTCCTGAACATCTCGGCCCACCCGAGGCGGCCGTCCGCGCCCCGGATCATCGAAGCGCTCGTGGCTGCCGTTTTGCGACACGAACCCGGTACCCCGGTGCTGGTCAAGGCCGATCAGCGAACGTCTTATGGGCAGGTGATTCAGGCAATGGTACTCCTGCAGCGTGCCGGCGCACATGGGATCGGTCTCATGACCCAGCCCCGAGCTGCTCACAGACAGCCATGAAGATCACGCGCCGTTCGAGACAGGGTTGGGCCTGGACCCAATCCATCCTGGTCCATCTATGCGTCCTGGCTCTTCTTTTTATCGGCTTTCAGGGCGCCATCACGCATGGCTCGGGCCGCCCCCATGCGGTGATCCATCCCGTTCAAGCCCGCGTGGTGAATGGAGCAGCCATTGAAAAAGCGTGGAAGGGGTACGCAAAACGGAAGGCTGCCCGCGCCCTCGTGCAAAAGAAGCGGGCCGAGAAGCTCGCAGAGGAGGCAGCGGCGGCTCGGGCCGAGAAACGGATTCAGGAAGCGAAACTACAGGCTCTCAAAGCCGAGCAGGCCCATGCCCTCGAAATGCAGCAGGAAGCGGTAGCGCGGCTCGAAGCGCAAAAGAAAGCTCAAGAGCGTGCCATCCGCGCCATGGCCGCCCGTCAGGCCGCCGCCCGGCTTGCGGAGCAGGCGGCCGCTCATGCGCTGGCCCGGTTGCGCGCAGCGAAAAAGCGTGAGGCGAGGGCGGCGCGCGCCCAAGCGCTCGCGCGGCTCCGGGCGAGACAGTCCGCTGCAGCGGCTTTGCGGCGCGAGTCCCAACTGGGCGCCTGGGTTGCAGCCATCCGGAATCGGGTTGAGAATGCCTGGATCCATCCTCCGGGTGTGAACTCCTCCTTGAGTTGTTCGCTTTCGGTCACACTCGCCGCAGGAGGGGACGTACTCAATGCCCATGTGGGGCACTGCAATGGAGGGGCACCCGTGCGCCAATCGATCCTGGCTGCCGTTTTCCGCGCATCGCCGTTACCCATGCCGGCCGATCCGGCCGTTTTCCGCTCGCACATCACCTTCGTGTTTCACCCGGGGTCCTGATCATGAACCGATACCTGTCTGCCTTGAGGCGGTTGACCGGAATCTGTCTCCTCCTGAGTCTGATCGGATCAGGGGCAGCCTGGGCCTCCCTTCGTATCCAGATCACCCGGGGGATCCGGGTTGCAACGCCCATTGCGATCGTGCCGTTTGCCTGGAGGGTACCGGGGCCGCATGGGGTCTCGATTGCGACCGTGATCGCCCATGACCTCGACCGGACCGGCCTCTTCAAGGCCCTCGACCGGCACGATCTCATCCAGCATCCGACCCGTCCGAACCAGATCAACTTTTTGAACTGGAAAGCGCTCGGCATGGATTATCTCGTGATTGGTCATATTCAGCCCAGGCGGGGCGGTTTGGGGTGGCTTCTCGTTTTTCATCTCTACAACGTGCCCGCCGAGAATCAGGTCCTGGCCTATGCCGTGCCCACGAATCCGAAGCAGCTCCGACTCGCTGCCCACTATGTGAGTGACCTCATTTTTCAGAAACTCACAGGTCAGAAGGCTCCCTTCACGAGCCGGATCGCCTATGTCGAATCCGAGGCAGTCGGTCTCGGGCATCACTACACGCTCATGGTGTCCGACTATGACGGTCATCATGCCCGAGCGATCCTCCGGTCAAACCAGCCGATCGTCTCGCCCACATTCTCGCCGGGCGGAAACCGTATTGCCTATGTCTCCTTCGAAAGCGGATTTCCAGCGATCTATGTGCAAAACCTCAAAACCGGTCGGCGCCAGCGGGTCTTGGCACGCACGGGCCTCGATGAAACACCGGCATTTACCCCAAGTGGACAGGCGCTTCTCGTCACGGTCAGCGGATCTGGTGGCAATGCCGATCTCGCCCGGCTCAATCTCCGGAGTGGGTCGCTCGAGATGCTGACCCGTGCGCCCGGGATCAACACGGAGCCGGCCTGGTTCCCGGGTGGCAGACGCATTGCCTTCACTTCGGATCGCGGGGGCAGCGCCGAGATTTATGTGAAGCGTCTGCATTCGAGTGAGACCCGCAGGCTGACCTTTCAGGGGCATTACAATGCAGCGCCGGCGGTTTCGCCGACCGGTCAGTATGTGGCGTATGTCGCACGGCAGGAGGGTCTCCTGCGCATTGCGCGCATGAACTTGAAGACCGGCGTCATCCGGGTTCTGACTCCCGGGCCACTTGATGATTCACCGAGCTTTGCGCCCGGTGGTGCACTGATTCTGTTCAGTGCCTGGCGAGGGGGGCAGCGGATCCTCGAGACCGTCTCAACTCGCGGGCATGCCATCTGGCCCATTCGCATACCGCTTGGACCATCCGATTCCGTCACGACTCCGATATGGGGCCCGGATCTTCCCGGGACGCCCCATTGAACCCCCCCTTGGATCAGGAGGCAGCCATATGAAAAGACAGATCGTTCTCGTACTCGGCCCACCTCTTCTGGCGCTCGCGCTAGCCGGCTGCGCCACGAAGCCCAAGCCCGTTCCTCTAACCGATCCGGTCTATACCAAAATCAATGCACTCGCTCTGCGGGTTGCCCATCTCGAACATGTGCTCCAGGGGCGGAGCCTGTTCAAACTCACCGCCCAGGCCCAGCGCGAGCGTGGGGAGATTCGCAAACTGAATGGCGCTCTCGCGAGCCTGCGTCATGAACTCCGGCATTTCCGCCATTCGGAAAGCGCACGCTGGATCCAGGTTTACAGGCGGCTCAGCCAGATGCGATCGGCCGCCGCCGATTTGTCATCCGCGCCGATGCCGACTGCGGTAACGACCACGCCGGCCTCCGAAGCCGCGACAGACACGACGGCTTATCAAAGTGCCCTCAATCTGGTCGAGGCAGGACACTACCATGCGGCCATAGCGGCATTTTCAGCATTTCGGCAAAGTTACCCGCAAAGCCCGCTCGTGGCGAACGCCGATTACTGGGAAGGCGCCGCGAAACTGCAACTTCAGGATTTTTCCGGTGCGCTCAGGGATTCGTTGCGGGTGCTTAAAGACCAGCCGCAATCCCCGAAGGCACCGGCCGCTTTGTTCCAGGCCGGGCTCATCCAGCTTGCGATGGGAGAGGTCGCAGCTGGCAAAAAGACGCTTGAGAGGGTCGTGCGGAAGTATCCCGAATCGAGTTCCGCACGCCTCGCGCATGAAAAGCTCAACAAGCTCGCCTTGGGAGGATCCACGGGGCATCCATGAGCGTTGCTGCAGCCAAGAAGGCGCATGCCTGGATTCGGGAAAAAACGGTTCCGGCACGTCTGCGCGTGAGCGAAATCTTCCTTTCCCTCCAGGGAGAGGCTCGTGAAACGGGCTGGCCCACGGTATTTGTGCGTCTCACCGGTTGTCCGCTCCGTTGCGTGTGGTGCGATACCGCCTATGCGTTCAAGGGCGGGATTTTCCTCACGGAGGATGAGGTGCTGGATCGGGTATCCGGGTTTTCTGTCCCGCGGGTCTGTGTCACCGGCGGGGAACCGCTCGCCCAGAAGACCACCCTCGCGCTGCTCACTCGTCTTGCCGATCGGGGATTTCTGGTTTCGCTTGAAACGAGCGGTGCCTTGCCGATCGATGAGGTCGATCCGCGGGTGATCCGTGTGGTCGACCTCAAGCCTCCGGGCTCGGGCGAGGTGACACGTAACCGCTATGAAAACCTCGCATGCCTCGCACCGCATGACCAGGTCAAGTGCGTGATTGCGGATCGCAACGATTACGAATGGTCCCGATCCATGGTAGATCAATACGGACTCGCCCGAAGGGTCGAGGTGCTTTTTTCTCCGGTCTCGGGATCCCTGGCTCCCCGCGAGCTTGCCGAGTGGATTCTGGCCGATCGTCTGCCGGTCCGTTTCCAGCTGCAGCTCCACAAGGTGCTTTGGGGAGAAGTTCCGGGCCGCTAATCATGAGCAACCGGGCGGTCGTTCTTTTTTCTGGCGGGCTCGATTCGACCACGACGCTCGCGATTGCAGTTCGGGAGCGGGGATCCGAGTGTCATGCGCTGACCATCGATTATGGTCAACGCCACCGGGCCGAGATTCGGGCGGCCAAGCGGCTGGCCCGAAAATACGGCGCCCGGGAGCACAGGGTCCTTCATGTCCCCCTCGACCGTATTGGAGGCTCGGCGCTCACTGATTCCGCATTACCCATTCCACGAGCAGGCACGCGGGGGATACCGATAACCTATGTTCCTGCGCGCAATACGATCTTTCTGGCCGTGGCGCTCGGTTGGGCCGAAACTCTCGATGCAAAGGAGATATTCATCGGAGTCAATGCGGTGGATTATTCCGGCTACCCGGATTGCCGGCCCGAGTTCATCCGATCCTTTGCGGATCTTGCAGCTTGTGCCACCAAGACCGGTGTCGAGGGGCGGCCGATCCGAATCGAGGCGCCTCTTATCAACTGGTCGAAAGCGGAGATCATCCAGAAGGGGAGGGATCTTGGAATCGATTATGCCGATACGGTTTCCTGCTACGCTGCGAATGCATCCGGGGTGGCCTGTGGGGTGTGCGATGCCTGCTGCATACGAAGGCAAGGCTTTCTGGATGCGGGTATTCCGGATCCGACCCGTTACGTGTCCTGATCCGCTCCGGGCACTGGCAGCGCCCAATCGTGATCCGGGTCTGGGCCCGTTCGGTTAAGAGGTCGGTTTCTGATGCTATTGGGAGCGGGTTTGAGAATATGAGGAAAACTGGGCACCCAGTGCTCCAGTTGGGCTAGACATCCTCTCCCGCCTCAATCATGCGGATGAGTGTTGAAATGTCCACGCCGTAGTTCTTCTCTAGCTTCTCATGATTGTGTGGGTTGTAGGCTTCGGGCGGACGCATCGGACGCTCTTTCTCTATCACCGGCAAGCCGTAGCCGATGGCATCATCCGGCAGGCCATAACCCGCTGCGACCGGTTCCGGCTCGCGCTTTCGCTCGAACCTTGGATGCTTCTGTTTGTGGCTGTGAATGCCCTTGGTGAACAGCACCTTGGCCCGCAATGCCTCGAACGAGTAGCCCCGGCCTAGCCGGTTCATCATCCGAGTCAGGCTGTTCAGCGACTCCGTGTAGGCATTCGTCACTGGGTGCTCGAAGTAGTTGAGAATGAACGGCTGCCAGTTCGTGAAGGTGCGGATCAGCTCGGCGAAGTAGGGTCTGATATCGGTCGAGACGGCCCTATGCCACGCCTCGTAGTGCCGCATGGCGTCCTCTGGCGTTGCGGCCTCATAGATGCCGTAAAAGTCCTCCTTGAGCCTGTACATCTCACCCAAGGCTGGGTAATTCTTCGTCCAGCCGTCGAGATTCAGTCGCTCTTCATCGTTCAGGTCGCGCTCGCGCTTCAAGAGCACGCATCGGTCGTGCATCAGTCCGCGCTTCTGCTTGATCGTCAGTTCGCCTCGCAAGTCTTTGCGTGCCTTCTCCATCGCGTCGTTCGCCATTCTGACGACGTGGAGCTTGTCGATGACGATGGTCGCCTCGGGCAGTACCACACTTACCGCATCGCGGTAGGGCGCCCACATATCCATCGCTACGTACTGTACCTGGTTCCGGTTCGGCATCTTGCACAGGTATTTCTCAACTGTGTCCTTGTCACGGTTGTGGAGCATGTCCACGATGGTGTTGTTCTGAATGTTAGAGACGACGCAGCGCGGCTTGTTGATGATGTGGATTTTGTCTATACCCATCCACTTCGGCGTCTCGAAGCGGACGGTCTGCTCAAGCTCGTTGATGTAGCCGCGGAAGATGTTGCGGATCGTCCCTTCGACCACGCCGGTTTCATCGGCCAGAGAGACGAAAGTGCGTTTCAACGCCTGTTGCCCGATCCACTTCACCAGCCGATCGGTCATCATGCGGTTCACTGCAAGCACAGGCAGCGTCTGCGAAAAAGTCTTGCCACAGGACTGGCAGCGCAGCCGCTTGGTGTCGATGTAGATGCCCACACGCTTGCCGTGCATCGGCATGTCTTTGAATACCTGCTCGCGGGTGCCCCACGAGGTCAGACGGTCGGACTGGCAGTGCGGGCAGACTGAGGCCACGTCCACCGGCTCGGCGGTAACGTGGTAGTCGTGGTTGGTTTCCCCCACGTGCAGCACCCGGTACTGCGGGAGGTTCAGGATGTTGGCAGCCATTTCAGGACGCGCTTTGCCAGATGTGCCACGAAGCAGCCTTACGCCACTAAGACCCTTCCAGCCGGATTCATGGATCCGTCCCATAATCATCAGAACGATCTTCTTCCATATTGCACACTCGGTCGAAGATGACGGCTGAGAGGTGGGAACAAGCCGCTTGAACCCCCCGCCAGTCATGCCAGCGAGGATCGAGGTTCTTGTACTCGCTGAGTTCAGTTTCTTCCAAGTCATAGGGCAGCGCGTTGGCAAGCTGGACTTGCAACTGCTGTAGCGGAGATTCACCACTCTCTTGCTGGTAGAGCCGGTCGAATGATTGCAGCGCATGGGCAACGCTCTCATCGCCCATGTGATCGGCCAAAGCCACGAAGTCGAGGTAATCCCGCGTAGCGTTGCGCTTGAGGATCAACACCCCCTTGATGCGCAAAATCTCACGCTCGGTCGGAACGGTGATTCGCGCCCCATGGTAGTCCACCACAGCCGTTTCCAATGGTTCATCCCGAACAAGCTGGCGAACCCCGGTTTCGATGCCGTCGAGGCTGCCAAGGATTTGCACGGGGCGCTGCACACGGGCCGTTTTCCAGCCAGCGACCGATTCAAGCTCGGCCAGCACTTCGTCAAAGCGGTGACACAGATCGGTCAGCACATGGTCGGCGTCATGGGAGAAGCGGTGTTCGGCGTGGATTGCCGAGGCGGTTCCCCCAACCAACACGGCATCTGGCAGGATGCGCTGGAGCCGTGCGGCAGAAGACAAGACGAGTTCCCAGTCAGGGAGCGGTGCGGTGTTCTTCGGCATAGTGCATCCAGAAGTGATGGCGTTGAGCATAGGGGTCGGAGACGTAAGGGCGGCACACGCGCTCCACTTTGTCGAGCAGGGCGCGGTCGGACAAAGCCGCCCGCCGTAGTTCCGCCCAATCCTGCCACCGACCGCGTGAGATCACGTCGTCGATAGCGGCGAGGGTGAAGCGCTCATGGTTGAGGTGGCGATGAAGCATGGTGAACCACACACTTTTACGATTGTCGATAGCTGCATCTTACGCGAGCAAAGTTGAGAAAGCAACACACTTTTGCGATTGTAAGGAGCTTGCCGCTTTGCATTTAGTACAGAACTGCCCAACACACTTTTACGAATACCCTATTTATTAACACTGCCTCAGGCGAGGCCAGGAACGGGTCTGCCCCGCCCGAAGTGGCGCCCGGGATACCGGAGTCAGTATGCGGTATCCTTCTCGATCAAAGCTCCGTTCGCTGTTAGGTTTCCAAGGCGAGCTTCGTGGTCTGTTTGACTGAGGTATCCAATGAAATCATCCATTTTCATCGGTTTCATGTTTTTCGGGGTGACGGCGGCCGTTTCGGCCTACCCGCGCCTGCCGCCGTTGACGGGCCCTGTGACACCCTACTTCCAATCTCTTGCCACCCTGCATCGGGAACTCGAGTCGGGACAGATTACCGACCCTGAGCTGGTTCGGGAGTTGATCAACCGGATTGAGCTTCTGAACCGGCAGGGGCCCAAGCTCCATGCGGTCATTCTCATCAACCCGGACGCCATCCGGATTGCCCGTGAGCGGGAACAGGCGATCCGTTCGGGTCACGGTCACGGCCTCCTTTTCGGAATCCCGGTACTCCTCAAGGACAATATTGATACCCGCTCGATGCCGACCACGGCCGGATCGTTGGCCCTGGAAGGCCCGCCCCCGTCACGCGATGCGACGATTGTTACCCGGCTGAAGCAGCACGGGGCGATCATTCTCGGGAAAGCCAACCTCAGCGAGTGGGCGAACTTCAGGTCCACTCACTCCACGAGCGGGTGGAGCGCTGTGGGCGGAGTGACCCGCAACCCTTATGTGTTGACCCGCAGTGCCTGCGGATCCAGTTCGGGTTCGGCCGTCGCGGTCTCCGCCGGGTTGGTTCCGTTGGCCATCGGTACCGAAACGGACGGTTCGCTGACCTGTCCTGCTTCCATGAACGGTATTGTGGATATCAAACCAACACTCGGGTTGGTCAGCCGCTCTGGAATCGTCCCCATTGCGGAAAGCCAGGATGATCCTGGGCCCATGGCGCGAAGTGTGGCCGGAGCAGCTGCCCTGCTGACCGTCATCGCGGGTTCCGATCCACGCGATCCCTGGACCCGCAACGCCAATCGGCACAGAACCGACTACACCCGGTATCTCAAGCCAGGGCAGCTCAAAGGCAAACGGATTGGGGTCGTCTGCGGACTTGTCGGACCCAATCCCCAAATCCGACGGATACTGGACTATAGCGTCGCCGCCCTGCGCAGCCAGGGCGCTCGCGTCATACCCGTCCGGCTACCCCATCTCCATGCGTATGGCAAGGCTGAGTTTACGAGCCTCTTGTACGAGTTCAAGAACGATCTCAATACCTATCTGGCGCACCGTCACGGGCTCAAGGTCAAGACCCTGACCCAGCTGATCGCTTTTGACCGCAGGCATCGGCGTCAGGAGATGCCCTGGTTCGGTCAGGATATTTTTCTTATGGCGAACCGTATGGGAACGCTGAGCAGCCCGGCCTATAAAAAAGCTCTGGCCCAAGCCAAGTTGCTGACTGGTCCTGAAGGGATCGATCGGGCACTCAAAACCAACGACCTTGCGGCACTCCTCGCGCCGGCATCCTGCCCGGCCTGGAGCATCGATCTCGTCGACGGGGATCACGGATGTGCCGGTGGCGACAGCCCGGCAGCCGTGGCTGGCTATCCATCCGTCACGGTACCCGCCGGCAACGTGCATGGTCTGCCGGTTGGCATGACATTTTTTGCAGGCAAATGGGCCGAGCCCACCCTCATTGAGATTGCTTATGATTTTGAGCAGGCTACGAAGCAACGGATCCGTCCGCATTTCCTTCCACACGCACCGATTGAGGAGACGGTACCGACCCAGGCTGAGCTGGATGGGGATGCGCCTGCGCCCTTGAGGGTTTCAGTCGCTCCAGTTTGCCCTTCGGGATAAGCGGGGCTCCGTGCGGAAACCCTGATCTCCCGGTGTGGGGTGAGCGACAGGGGGGGCAATCGCGTAATCAGCTCCGGATCACCCGGAGATCGAAGCCGAAAGATCCGGCATGGGATCCTCAAGAGGTTGCGCAATGGCAAGTGCGGCATCAAGAGGCACGAGGTGGCGGGCATAGTGTTGCGAGCGGCCAATGGAGTTTGTGCCAATCGGCTGGCGGGCCTGGAAGAGGCTCGCTGTCCGGATATGCCGGCCGGAGCGCTCGGGGTGGAGGCAGGCCTCCTGCCAGGGCAGCCCGATAAAGTCGAGAATCGATTCCAGAGTCGCGCGCGGGTTTGCGACAAGCGTTTCGTAGCGAATCTCGAGTAGTGTCGTAGCAGGGAGAATGGTCCGCCAGTATTCCATGACGGCCTCATACATCCGGAAGTAATGGCCGAGATGGGTGAGATCAGAGCTGAACCGCTGGCTACTGCGGAAAAGTGTTGTATAACAGGATACGCAGGTATCGCGTGCCTCTCGCTGGATGTGGATCACGCGGGCATTCGGGTAGAGTGCGGTCAGAAATCCCAGGTTCATGAAGTTGCTTGGCATCTTGTCGGTCAAAATCTGCCGACCCCGGCTCCGTTCGGCGTAGAGGTAGTCGACTTCGCCCTTGAGACGCCTCCAGGCGGCCGGACTCAGGGGATGAAAGGCGAAGGGCAATAGGCCGATGTCGAGGATTTCAAGTCCGCGACAGAGGGCGCTCTGGAGAGCCACCATCTCTCCGCAAGCCGTGATATCGGAATGTACCGAAAGCATCTGCTCGACGAGTGTCGTTCCGGAGCGGGGCATGCCCACGATGTAGACCGGTCGGATGGGTCCGGGTTCCTTCACGCGATTTTTCTCAATAAAGGATTGATCCGTCGATTTGAGAAGGAGCCGCATGTACTGGCGCTGAGTGGATTCGTTATAGGCGCGGTTAACCGGTTTGAGCTCGTGACCGCGGCTGAAGGCCGCCCACGCCCGATCGTATTCTCCGAGGTCTTCGAGCACCTTTCCCCACCCGAAAAAGGCCTGATGCGCCGTCTCGGAAGCAGGCTCCCGCCCAGCTTCGGCAACCGTCCGTTCGATGAGAGAAAGGTCCGGATCGTGGGCTGGGTAGGTCTTGAAGCGGGCCATGAGCCAGCAGGCAAAGTAGGCGCGCGGATCGCGTTCAAGTAGCGTGCGGAGCCTCCCGAGCGCCGCATCGAATGCACCGGCCTGACCCTCAAGGCTTGCGAGGCCTGCTTCGGCCGGGGCGAAATGGGGTTTCAACCTGAGCGCCTCCTCGTAGAGCTCGCGGGCGGTTTCGGATCCTCCATCATCCTGTTCGTCTTGTACGACAAGATCCGCGCGGGCCACACGGATCAGGGGATCTTCGGGCAGGAGCATCTGTCCTCTCGCATAGGCCTGATCGGCTCCCGCCCGATCACCGAGTTCGCTCAGGCTTTCGCCCAGTCCGAGCCATGCCTGTGCCCACTCGGGAGCATGTGCGAGACACTCCTTCCAGTGGGCAACCGCCTCACCCTCGCGTGCACTGAGATGGAGCAGATTGGCCAGAACGAAGGCAGGCTTGGGATTCCCGGGATCACGCAGACGCAGGGCGCGAAGGAGCGGTTCCGCTTCGTCCAATCGCTTAAGCCGGATGAGCGCAGTGGCGAGGTTGGCCTGGAAAGCGGGATCGGTTGGCGCGAGTTCGATCGAGCGACGCAAGAGGCCTAAGCCTTCCTCATTCCTGCCGAGTTCGATTGCATTGAGACCCGCGAAATGCAGCACCGGTGGCGGAGTGCCCGGCTGGGCGAGAAGATGGGTGAAGATCCGCTCGGCATCGGCGTATTGCCCGCGCTGCATGAATGACACCGCCTCACCGAGGTTTCGGTTCCATGATCTTCGCAGGGCGGATTCGGTTTCCGTTCGGTTCACGTGCCAAATCCCAGTTGGGCCAGCTCAGGGTAGCGCTCGATGAGAACCCTGGCATATGGCTTCCAGCGGCCGACCGATCGCAGATAAACGGGCTGGCGCGCCTGCCAGGCGCTCGCGGTTCGAATGACCGCCTGATCCCGATCCACGGTGTCTCGGAGGGACGGATCAAGACCGAGCCAATCCAGGAGCTCGCCCACAACCGTCGTGGGCTCCTGAACCAGGGTTTCGTAACGTATCACTCGGAGGAGGGATCCTGTGCAACGCTGCCAATGTGTCATCAGGATCTGGTGCATCTCGAGGTAGAACCGGATATCGTCGATTGCGTAGGAGAAGCCAAGTTCCGGTCGGTCGAAGTTTTGAAAATAGAGAGAGAGCAGGACATCGCGCGGATCACGTTCCACGGCAAGAATCCGAGCGTGGGGGAAGAGTCGCCGGATGGGTCCCAAGTGCCAAAAGTTAAGCGGATTCTTGTCGATGAGGTAGCGCACGCCAGGTCTGGATCCACAGGTGAGCTCGGTTCGGTAGTAGGCTGCCGCATCGGAACATTCTTCTGCGAGTGTGCTCGAACTGAACGTTCGGCCCGGATCCCAGGGTTCCTGCCAGCGCGCTGCCAGCCGGAGTGCTTCAAGCAGGTGCGACAAGGTGTCGGTTTCGCCCGCGGTCATGATAGCCGGGTGGGTCGCCATGAGCCGCTCGAGGAGTGTGGTCCCTGCCCGGGGCAGACCCACGATGAAAAGCGGTTCCGGGCTGATTTGAGCTGGGTGGGGTTCGGGCGGGATCCAGAATCCGGGCGAAACGGCGAGCAGACGTTGCAGGCGTTCTGCGCAAGGGGCCCGGTCGAAACGGACCTCTTTGCGGCGTATGGCATTGGCGGCCTCGATCTCGGCGAACGCCCGCTCCGGCTGACCGAGATCGTCACGGATTTTGCCTAAGGCAAAGTGCAGGCACGCCTGGGTCGATGCGGGGTGTTTGCCTTGGGTGAGCTGGTTCTCGAAGAAAAGGATCAGCGGATCGCCGGTCGTGAACCGGCGGGTCTGTGCGAGAAGCAGGTAGGCTGCCCCCTGCTCGGGGTTGATGGCGAGGGCGCGGGCGAGACTTTGCGCTGCCTCTTCGAAGGATCCCGACTGTAAGAGTAGACGCCCGCGCTCGAACCAGGCGGGGGCCAGGTCCACGTCCAGACGAGTCGCCTGCTCATAGCAGGCAAGTGCCCGGCCAGGGTCTCCGATTGCATCGAGCAGCTGGGCTACTCGCCCAAGAAGGATGGCATCGTCGGGGTTGGACTCGAGCCAAGGATCGAAGAGGGCTCCCGCCTCTCCGATGCGGCCAAGATCCCGATAGAGGAAGGCGAGGCTCAGCCGGGCATCGAAAAGTGCTGGATCCTGCTCCAGTGCCGCCCGTAGCGCTTCTTCGGCGGATTGATGATCTCCAAGTCGTCTAAGTTCATTGCCCAAGGCATACTGTTCTGCAGCCGAAAGCACCCGGGGTAAGGGATTTTCCCGGCCGGTCCACTCGGAGGCCGGGGGATGGGGTGGGGCTTGGGGCATGAGACGATTCCTGGATCCTGGATCGTGAAGAGGGGATTGTAACAGGCTCGCCTGTTGTATCCATGCGACGCCAGATGGGTATTCCATGGAGAATCTGAAAGGCGGTTACTATACTAAATATAATAATATTATAAAGTTACAACTAAATTGCAGGGTTTTTCGACATACGCTTGACTATCTACCAGCAAGTGGTATGTTCACAACTGACCTTGACTTATCCAAGGCTTATACAACGATCCTCAATAATCACATGTGGAGGCTCACAATAATGAAACAGCGAAATCTTGTGTGGCAAGCGGTACGCGGGGCGCTCGTAGCCAGCGCGTCAGCCGCAGTGGTCGCCGCACCTGCCGCGCTGGCGCAGCCCGGTTCGAATTCCACGAAACTCGCCAAAGTCGAGGTCGTGGGTTCGCGGATCCTGCGAACCAGCACGGTGACCGCGCAGCCGGTCGTGGTGCTGACCCGACAGCAGTTGAACCTGACCGGCGAGGTCACGATTGGAAACATTCTCCAGTCGATCTCGCAGTCGGGGGCGGCTCTCAATACACAGACCGACAACGGTAATGACGGCGATACCTTCATCGACCTGCACAATTTGGGCTCGGCGAGGGTTCTGGTTCTGGTCAATGGTCACCGCTGGATTCCGACGCTAGGCGGTTCCGTGGACCTGAACACAATCCCATCCGCAATCATCTCCCGGATCGAAATCCTACTCGACGGCGCTTCGCCGATTTACGGATCGGATGCCATCGCGGGCGTGATCGACATCATCACGGAGCAGGATTTCAACGGTGCGGAAGCCCATGCTTACATGGGAATCCGTGAGGTGTCCAATGGCTCCCTGGCTGCGAACCCCACCTTGGGTCTCTTCTCGCCGATCCAGGGTGCAACCCATTGGACCGGCAAGTCTCAGGAGTATGACTTCACGATCGGTGCGAGTAACAAGCGGGCCGGAGTGCTTTTGAGTGTGGGCTACAGTGAGCAGAGCCCGGTCATGGCCTCGGATGCCACGATCAGTCAGGTACCCGTGATCGGCACTGGAGATCTGGCTGGCAACCCGTTCACTGCGGGTGGTGAGTTCCTCATCCAGGGTCAGGCCGGTCCGAATACGCTCCCCGGCCGAAACTGCCTGCCTTCAAGCGTGTCGGGAGCCTCCCCTGGCAACACGAGCCTGGGCTGCAATCTCGCTGGGCCGCTTAACGGACCCTTTGCCAATCCGACCAACTTCAGTGCTGCAGACAACTGGAACTGGGCCCCCTACTATTATCTCCAGGCGCCCCAGGAACAGTGGTATGCCTACAGCCAGGGCCATTACAAGTTCAACTCACACCTCGAGTTCGACACCACCGTCCTCTACAATGACCGCACCTCACAAACGCAACTGGCCGCGACTCCACTCGTTATGGGTGCATTCGGAGCGATCGGCTATGGTTCAGCCAACGGAACCTTTCTGGGTGTTTCGGCCACGAATCCCTACAACCCATTCGGGGTTGACCTCGTTCCCTATATCCCGGGAAGCACAGGCTATGCGAATTGGTGCGCACTCTATGGTACGGCTCAATGCAACAGCCAGAGCGATGCCATGCTGTTTATGACTCGACGGATGATCGAGACCGGCCCGCGTATTTTCGGGCAGGATGTCAAGACCTTCTTTTTCGAAAGCGGACTCAAGGGCTATTTCCGGGCCATCGGACACGATTGGTACTGGAATACCCACTACTCCTATTCCGATCGCACCAATGTGGGGACGGAATACGGATTGGAGGATACGACCCACATGGCACTCGCTTTGGGGCCACTCGCAACATGCCAGGACACTCCCGGTTGCGTTCCGCTCGATCTTTTCGGCGGATACAACCTGGGAACCGGACAGGGCACCATCACCCCGGCTCAAGCCAACTACATTTCCTATGTAGGCGTCAACAAGGATGGTGTCACGCAGCGCGACTACTCCGGCAATCTCACCGGGACGCTCGTCAATCTCCCGGCTGGTCCCTTGGGTGTCGCGGTGGGCTACGAATACCTTGAGGACAACGGGTTCTTCACTCCCGATCCGCTCGTTGCCGTGGGCGACGCCACAACCAACATTGCCGAACCGACGAATGGGCGCGAAGCCCAGAGCGGCGAGTTTATCGAGTTTGACGTTCCTCTCGTGCGCGACATATTCATGGTGCACCGGCTCTCTTTTGACATCGCGAACCGCTGGACGCAGGCAAACTGGTCGGGAGCCATCAACTCCACTACATCTGTCAACCGTAGCGCATCCAACACTTCGGGGCGTATTGCATTCAAGTATGCCCCGATCCGGTCCCTGCTCTTCCGGGGGAGCTGGTCACAGGGGTTCCGCATTCCAACGATCAGCGACTTTTTCGCAGGACAGGGCCAGAGTTTCGATCCCCTGGTCGATCCGTGCGTTCCGGATCCGGCTCTGCCGAACTGCCCGGCCCACGCGGTTCAGACCGTTACTCAGCTCCCGGTAACGGTGGGCGGCAACCCCAATCTGACGCCGGAGCGGGCAATTTCGCGTACGATCGGGTTTGTCTACAGTCCGACCTATCTTCCCGGATTCGATATTTCGGCCGACTACTACAAGGTGGAGGTAGTCAACGCCATCACCCCGGGCGGCATCGGTCCGCAAAACATTCTGGATTTCTGCTACAGCGCCGTGAACCTCGATTGCAACCTGATCCAGCGTTCGAACGCGACCTACAAGACCAATGGTGAGATCACGGACATCCTGTCGCTCAACCAGAATGTGGGTGCCGACAAAACCGAGGGCTGGGACGTCAATCTTGACTATCGTTTTCCCTCGACGCCGATCGGCGATTTCAAGATCCTTGCTGATCTCACGTTTACCCAGAACTTTGTCATTTCGTTTTTGGGCGTGAACCCCCAAGGTGTCCCAACCGAGTTCACGAAGGAGGTCGCGGGTTCAGTGACTTCGCTTATTCCGAAACACAAATACAATATCTACCTCGACTGGGATTATGGCCCCTGGTCGGCCAACTGGACTGTCGATATCATCGGCCCGATGTACGAGGTGTGCCAGAACTCGGCCGTCTCGCCCTTCATCAGCCTCCCCGAGGTCGGAACCGGCTGGTGCAGTGACGTGCTGTCCGGTCCCGGCAGTTCCAAACCGTCAGGCCCCTTTCAGGGGCTGAACCGGCTCGGGACGACCGTGTACAACAACGTCCAGGTGACTTATGATCTGGCTGCCTGGAACACGGACTTCACCATCGGGGTGCGGAACCTGTTCGACAAGAATCCACCGATCTCGATGACGGCCTTCAAGAATAGCTACCAACCTTTCTTGGGCTACCTGGTCCCAGGCCGCTTCATCTATGGACGGATCGGCGTGCGGTTCTGAAAAATAAGGTAAAAGCATAAAACCCGTGGTTCCGAAAGGGGCCACGGGTTTTCTTTCACGCGTGGGGAGGCGAGTCCTGCCACTTGGATTGAAGCATCCGGGGTATCCATCCTGTAAATCAGGTGAAATATTCCTCGCTAAACCGGCTATGCGCATCGATAACCCGTTCGATGAGTTCACGTTCAATCGCGCTGAGAGCGGGATTCCAGATATTCGCGGTCAAAACCGTGAGAGCGGCCGAGCCCTCGTTCCGGGCCACATGTTTGAAGCTGTCATCGAAGATGAGCGTACGACCTTTCCGCCAGTGCCGGGTTTCCCCGCCGACCTGGATGGCAGATTCGTCTGGCACGATGAGAGCGAGATGGATCATGACCCAGGCATTCGATTGGCCATGGTGAGCGGGCAGGTGGGTTCCCGGTGTCAGAGTCGAGAAAAATACTTCGGGGGAATGACCGCGTCCCTGCGCGAGGGGCAGGCACTTGAGTGCGGTAAAGGTTCCGGGACAGACGTGGAGGATTTTGGGTACCGGGACACCGGATCGGTACAGAGGAAAACTACCCCAAGCAAGGGATCCGGCCAGATGTTGCCAGTGCTTGGGGCAGGCGGATTGAGCTGGCAGGTGAGGCTCTTCGAGTCCGGCATCGAGTGCTTCGAACTCGGCACGGATTGCCGGGGTGGCTGACTCGAGTGCACGGATCCAGCTGAATTCGCCGCGTTCGAACCAGGGTCGTGGATTGAGCCCCGGGTAGAACAAGAACTCGGGGCGTTGGTTGGGATCCTCGTAAACCCGTGGCTTGAGTCCCTTGAAGATCTCGAGGAAATCTCTTGCTCGGGCGGGGAGTGGAGCGCCTGAGGCGGTCTCGACTTCGCGCTGGGCAGCGTCGATCCGGGCGAGAAGAATCGGAGCCAGGTGGCTGATGGCGCGGTGGGCCAGCGCGCGGATCTTGGGTGGGAGGCCAGATGGCAAGTGTCTCAGGACCGGATCCCGCGCGAGCGCGCGCCCGTAACTTGCGAGGGCTTCGCTCTTCCTATCCAGGCTTTCCAGGATGACGCCTCGGTGGAGGTGGTTTAAGGCCGAGTCCGGATTGAGCTCAATGGCCCGGTCGATCGCCTGAAGCGCCTTGCCGTTTAGCCCTTGTGCCAGTCGGACCAGGGCCAGATTTCGGTGAAGACTGTCCCGGTTCGGATCCAGGACGAGAGCTTCCTTGAGGTGCACGATGCTTTCCTCGTAGCGGCCCGCATCGAAAGCGCGCAGCGCGACGAAAGTGATGGCCTGGAGATTGTGAGGTGCCGTCTTGAGGATTCGCCGGTAGACGGCCTCGGCGTCTTCCAGGCGTCCCTCGCGAACCAAGGCATTGGCGCCTGCTACCAATACGGCGATCTGGTCGGTAAGATCGGCCTGGGGAAAGTCTTCGGCGCGCCAAGGTTTTCGGGGCGTATCGGTATTTTCGGTCACGTGACCCTCGGCAGACAGAGACTGGAAGCGGGCGTTATTGAGAAACGGATCAGGCGCATGGATCGTCAGTGTGCAGGTTTTGTTGCGGCGTTTCAAGCGGGCGTGGGGGTGGCTACAAACCAGGCGGCATCAGTGCGCAGTGCCAAACCTGCAGGCCGAATCAAGACAAATGTAGCGTCTCACAAATGACTATGCGGCATGGCCCTGCTGCGCCATGTTTTTGCGAGCGCTCTGGATTGTGACGAGGATCCCTTCGCTCAAGTCGCAGAAGAATCGCTCGTCCAGATTCAGTCAGGATCCGGAGGTGGGCACGCAATGCATGTGAAAGCGTGGATCCCGGGCCAGCCATCGTTTGACCTGGGAGTGCTTGTGGGTGCTGGAGTGATCTGCGATCAGGTGCACGCTCAGCTGCGCCGGGATTTCCTGGTCGATGTGGCGCAGAAACGCGAGCCACTTGAGGTGCGTCGGGCGTGGGGCGATACGGCGGATGATTTTGCCGTCCAGGTAGGAGAGCGCGGCATAAAGCGTGATGGTGCCGTGGCGGATATCCTCATGGGTCTGGGTGCGGATGTGGCCGCCTCCCAAGAGCAGCCCGAGCTGGGTACGCTCGAGCGCTGGGCACTGGGACTTCTGGTCACAGCAGAGCAGCAGGGCCCGATCCGGCGATTGAAGTTGAGGCCGATAACGCACCGGATTTCGCTCTGAATGAGCAAAGGTGTTTCAGTTCGCTCCAGAGTAGACTCATATAATCAGAGGTTCGGGTAAAATGAACCGGGTCAACTCCCCCGCATCAATGACGAGGCACAAGCCCGGGTTGGCGTTTCAGCTTCGGGGGAAGAAGTGTTGGGCCGTTAGCTCAGCTGGTAGAGCACTGGACTTTTAATCCATTGGTCGCAGGTTCGACTCCTGCACGGCCCATCAATAAAAACATATACTTACATGACATAAGCATATTGGATTGATGTAAAACAGGCTCTATGCCATACTCTTGCCATAGTTGCGAGGGTTTTGCTATGGCCTCATTGAGAAAACGCAAGGGACCGAATGGCCGGAACGTCTGGCAGGTCCAGATCGTGCGGCAGGGGTTCCCGGCCCAGTACCGGACCTTCAATACCAAAGAGCAGGCCGAGAGCTGGGCCCGGATCACCGAGGCCGCCATGGACGAGGGTCTGTGGCGGGACCGAAGCGAAGGCGACCGGACGACCCTCCGGGAGGCCCTCGTCCGCTACGAGCGGGAGATCACGCCGAGGAAGGCCTCCCAGGATTCGGAACGGAGCCGGATCCGGACGGTGAGTGGGAGTTTTCTCGGGGATCTGGCGCTCAGCCGGATCACGGGCCGGCAGGTAGCCGATTACATCCGCTGGCGGGGGGAAGGCGGGGCCAGTGCCAATACGGTCCGGCTGGACCTCACCCTTCTCTCCCACCTCTACTCGGTGGCACGAAGCGCTTGGGGGATGGAGTATCTGGTCAATCCGGTCCCCTTGGCCAAACTCGCGAGGCCGAAGGTCCCCCGGGGCCGGGAACGGAGATTTCTCGAGGGGGAGGAGACGAGACTCCTCGAGGCAGCCTCTCCCGCCTTTGGGGTGGTGATCCGCTGGGCCTTGGCCACGGCCATGCGACGGGGGGAGATTGCGGGACTCCGGTGGGAACACGTAGACCGGCCGAGACGCTCCGTCCTCCTGCCCCTGACGAAGAACGGGGAGGCGCGGAGCGTGCCGCTCTCCCCGGAAGCCCTCTCCATCCTGGAAGGACTTCCCCGGAGAATCGACGGGGCGGTGTTCGGGCTTTCGCCGAATGCGATCGAGCTGGCCTGGAGACGGGCCGTTACCAAGGCCGGGATCATGGGGCTCCGGTTCCACGATCTGAGGCATGAGGCCATCTCGCGGCTTTTCGAGGAGACGGATCTCGACGTGATGGAGATCCGGGCCATTACGGGGCACAAGACGCTCCAGATGCTGGCCCGCTATACCCACCTCCGGACCCACCGCCTGGCCGACCGGCTGGCGGGGATGGGACGGGTCCCCGTGGGATCCCCGGGGATGACCCCCGTTAGGAGGTGAACTCCCGTGGAGGCGGTCCAATGGAGATCATGCCGGAGATGAGCAGTCGGATCCCGCGGCGGATCATGATCCGGTAGACCCCGGCTCCCAACTGGTGCTGAATCATCTCGAAAAGTCCCCCGGCGGATTCGCAGAGGCCGGGGTAGTACTTGGCGATTTTCGGGGTCATCACCTGTTTTCCGTCTGCGCTGGCCCGGTAGACGTAGGTCCGGTCATCCTTCTGCCATGCGCGCAGGATGCGCTCGAGGCGTTGATAGTGTCTTTCGTTTGCCAAGAACCAGGGGGGTGTTTTCATGGTTTCACCCTCCTGATCGCAGCGGAGGACCCAGCCATCCCACCGACAGGACGACCAGCCGTACCACCAGACTGTGTAGCAATTTGTGTACCCGAAAGCTGCACTTGTGATTCCATTTTGTGTACCCGGGTGGGTGGCCGTCTCCGGCCGCCGGCCGGGAAGCCGTCGGGACCGTTGCGGGGCCGTCCGCGGGGAGGGGGAAGGGGCTCGATGGGGGGTTCCCGGGAGGCGAGCCAGCGCTCCACGGTCGTTCGCCGCCAGCGCACCCGCCGGCCGATCCGGACCGGGGGCGGCAGGTGTTCGGGATTCCTGCAGAGCATGTTGCGGATTCCGCCCACCGTGAGGCCGAGGAGCTCGGCCAGGGCAGGGGTGTCCAAGAGAGGTTCAGTCATTTGAGTGTTCATGATCCATGAACTCCATATTCCAT
>JAJZBR010000058.1 GCA_021798795.1 Pseudomonadota bacterium | reverse complement strand
ACGAACCTTGAGAGAGGAGTGATCCCGGAGTGGAAGTGGAGAGAGGGCAGTCGTCGGATTCATGGGGGATGTTCTCGCAGAAGATAAACGAAGTGACCAGTGGCTGCGGGGCCTCAACAAGCCCCTGCCCAATGACCGGCTACTTTGAAAAGGCCGTGCTCATGGGGTCCGTTTAGCCGTTTGAGGTTCAATTTGTGGTACCTTGAAGAGCCGGATGTCAATGCTCACCAATGGGTATGCCAGATCCCACTCTCCCCGTAGAATCGAACCCGCCCGATCTCGATACGCGCGCACGCGCGGTCCTCAAGCTCCTCATCGAGCACTATATCCGGGATGGGCAACCGGTTGCATCCCGTACGCTGGCACGGGAACTCGGCAGCAATCTCAGTCCCGCCACCATTCGAAACGTCATGGCCGATCTGGAGGATGCGGGGCTCATCCGGTCTCCGCATACCTCTGCGGGGCGGGTGCCGAGTGTCGCAGGCTACCGGTTCTTCGTGGATAGCCTGCTCGAATCCCCCCGGATCGGATCCGACGTTGTCGAAACCCTCAAAAGCGGCCTGGAACAGCGGCCTGTCACCCTGGGGCAGTGGAGTGCCCGGACCGAGTTGCTCTCTTCGATCACCCATCTTGCGGCAGTGGTGACCCTTCCCTGGCGGGATCGGCTGTCGTGGCAGAAGATCGAGTTTATCCCGTTGTCGGAGCGTCGGATCCTCATGGTGCTCGTGACGGATGAACAGGAAGTCCAGAACCGCCTGATCGAGACGGATCTGTCTTATTCCCGGTCGTTTCTCGAACAGGCGGCGAATTTCCTGAATGATCAGTTCCAGGGACGGACACTGGATGAAATCCGGCAACAACTGGTTCGGGATCTCAAGCGGACCCAGGCTGGACTGAGCGAATGGATGCAAACTGCCATGGCCATGGCTGAGACGATCGTCCAGCAGACCCTCGCGCCCGGCCAGGAGATGATTGTGAGCGGGGAGAGTAATCTCCTCGACTTCGACGAACTCCAGGATCTGTCCCGGCTCCGTGAGCTTCTCGACACCCTGACACGTCAGAGCGATCTTTTAAGGCTTCTCGATATCAGTGTGCGGGCGAATCGCATCCAGATTTATATTGGCTCCGAGTCGGGTTATAATAGCCTCGATGCCTGTTCGGTCATCGTCTCTCCCTACCGGGCGGGAGGCCGGACCCTCGGGGTGCTCGGAGTCATCGGTCCGACACGGATTCCCTATGACAAGATCATCCCGATCGTCCAAGTGAGTGCGGATCTGATCGGGGCATCCCTGCAGAGTTCCCACTGATGCGTCACCGGGTGTGGCGCGGGTGGTTATGAGCCAATCGGTTAAGAGCATGATTTTGGAAGACCACAACAAACCCGCACGCGACTCCGAGATACCGGAGGTGGTGGATTCGGATCCCGGCGAGCCTGCATCCGATGGGTCATCGAGCCCGGTCGGGATCCTCCGTGCGCAACTTGAGGCCAGCGAGGCGAAGGTCCGCGAGCATTGGGAACGTTATGTCCGTGTGAGCGCTGAACTCGATAATCTGAGGAAGCGTACGCAACGGGAAGTGGAGAGCGCCCATCGATTCGCACTGGAGGGGTTTCTGGTCGATCTGCTCCCCATCAAGGACAGCCTGGAGCTTGGCCTGGCCGGTGCGGTGGAACAGTCGGCGTCGGATATCCGTCAAGGGACTGAGCTGACTTTGAAGCTTCTGAACCAGACTTTGGCGAAGCGCGGGGTCGAGGAAGTCAATCCCCAGGGCGAACCCTTCGACCCCGAGCGCCATGAGGCGATCGGTACCGAATCGGCATCCTCTGCCGAGCCCAATATCGTCCTCAAGGTCGTCCAGAAAGGCTATATTCTGAATGGGCGCCTGATCCGGCCCGCCCGTGTGGTGGTTTCGGGATCCCAAGGAGCTTGATTGTGGTAGCCCCCGACCCCCATATAGATGGAGCGGGTCTGGATTGGGGCGCCTGATCCGATCCGGAACTGTATTCATATGATTTTTGGAGAATATTTTTATGTCTAAGATTATCGGCATCGACCTCGGCACAACGAATTCCTGCGTGGCGGTCATGGAGGGTGGGCAACCCAAGGTCATCCCCAACAGTGAAGGGGATCGGACAACGCCATCGGTCGTTGCACTGACCAAGGACGGCGACGTGCTCGTCGGACAGACCGCGAAACGCCAAGCTGTCACCAACCCGACGAACACGATGCACGCCGTGAAGCGCCTGATTGGGCGGCGTTTTGATGACCCGATGGTCCAGGATTCGCTGAAGCGCGCGCCCTACCGGATTGTGCGATCCGACAACGGAGATGCCTGGATCGACGTCAATGGCAAGCAGATGTCTCCCCCCGAGATTTCGGCCCGGGTGCTCATGAAAATGAAAAAAACGGCCGAAGATTATCTGGGCAGCCCGGTCACCGAAGCGGTCATCACGGTGCCTGCCTATTTCAATGATTCGCAGCGGCAAGCCACGAAGGATGCGGGTCGTATTGCTGGGCTCGAAGTCAAGCGCATCATCAACGAGCCCACGGCTGCAGCGCTGGCCTTCGGCCTGGACAAGAAACCCAAGGACACCAAAATCGCCGTATACGATCTCGGCGGCGGGACGTTCGACATCTCGATTATCGAGATCGCCGAGGTCGATGGAGAACGCCAGTTCGAAGTGCTCTCGACCAACGGAGATACGTTTCTCGGAGGCGAGGATTTCGACAGGCGGCTCATCGACTATCTCGCAGATGAGTTCCGCAAGGAGCAGGGGATCGACGTCCGTAGCGATCCGCTCGCCATGCAGCGACTGCGTGAGGCTGCCGAGAAAGCCAAGATTGAACTGAGCTCGACCCAGCAGACGGAAGTGAACCTGCCTTACATCACAGCCGATGCCGGAGGACCCAAGCATCTCAGCATCCGTGTGACACGAGCCAAGCTCGAGGCTTTGGTCGAGGATCTCATCCAGAAAACCATCGGGCCTTGCAAGACCGCGCTCCAGGATGCCCATCTCAAGGTGGGGGACGTCGAGGATGTGCTTTTGGTCGGCGGACAGACCCGGATGCCCAAGGTCCAGGCGGTCGTCCGGGAGTTTTTCGGACGGGAACCACGCAAGGATATCAACCCGGATGAGGCGGTTGCCATCGGTGCCGCCATTCAGGGCGGCGTTCTTCAGGGTGAAGTCAAGGATGTCCTGCTTCTCGATGTGACCCCACTTTCTCTCGGGATCGAGACGCTTGGGGGGATCATGACCAAGATCATCGAAAAAAACACCACCATCCCGACGAAAGCGAATCAGGTCTTTTCCACAGCGGAAGATAACCAGTCGGCTGTAACGATCCACGTGGTTCAAGGTGAGCGTGAACTGGCCCGGGACAACAAGTCCCTCGGCCGATTCGATCTTGCGGGCATCTCGTCCGCCCCCCGGGGCCTGCCCCAGATCGAGGTCACATTCGATATCGACGCGAATGGCATCCTCCACGTCTCGGCCAAGGATAAGGCCACGGGAAAGGAACAATCAATCGTCATCCGGGCCTCAAGCGGTCTCACGGAGGAGGAGATCAAGCGCATGGTGGCGGATGCGGATGCACACCGGGAGGAAGACCGCCGAACCCGTGAGCGCATCGAGGCCCGCAATCAGGCCGATAACCTGATTCATGTGACGGAAAAGAGTCTTGCGGAGCTCGGTGAAAAGGTCCAGCCGGAAGAGCGGGCCCGTATCGAGGCGGCGATCTCCGATCTCAAAGCCGTTATGGACAACGGAGAGAAGTCCGTCCTCGAAGCCAAGACGCAGGCGCTCGCCCAGGCGACCGCGACACTTGGGCAACGGATGTACGAGGCGGCCGGTGCCGCAGCCGGAGGAGCGAATGGCTCCGATGGCGCAGCCAAACCACAGGGTGGGGGGGAGGAGGTCGTCGATGCGGAGTTCGAGGAAGTAGACGATTCGAAGCACCGCCAACCGTGACGGCTGGTTGAGTCCTGATCCGGGGATGGTCCTAGGTCAGCTTGTGTTCTGAGGATTCATGACACAGTCCAAGTCCGATTATTACGAGGTGCTCTCGGTATCCCGGGATGCGGCCCCGGAAGAGATCAAAAAGGCGTTTCGCCGCCTGGCGATGAAATATCATCCGGACCGCAACCCGAACGATCCACGAGCCGAGGAGCATTTCAAGGAGGCAAAGGAGGCTTTTGACATCCTGTCCGATCCGGAGCGACGCGGCATCTATGACCGTTTTGGGCATGCGGGGCTGGCGGGGTCTCCCGGGGCGGGCGGAGGCGGGTTTGATCCCAACGAGATTTTCGGAGACCTCTTTGGAAGCATTTTCGGGGGCGCTTTTGGTCAGCGTGCCCCAAGTGGTGGACGGGATCTGATCTACCGGCTGGAACTCGATCTCGAGCAGGTAGCGAGCGGGGCATCGGTACCGATCGAGTTTGATACGCTCATCGCCTGTGAAACGTGTCGTGGCAGTGGATCCACGCCGGGTGCGCCCACCGAGCGTTGTCCGGATTGTCACGGCCAGGGCGAAGTAAGGATCCAGCAGGGGTTCTTCACACTGAGGCAAACCTGTTCCCGTTGTGGAGGCCGTGGAACGTTCAAACGAGCTGATTGCCGTCCTTGCCATGGCGCCGGTCGTATCCGATCGCGGAGGCACCTCGAAGTGAAGGTTCCCGCTGGCGTCGACGAAGGGGATCGCATCCGGTTGGCAGGCCAGGGTGAAGCGGGGGATCACGGATCCGATGCGGGTGATCTTTATGTCGAGATCCATCTGCGCACCCACGCTCGCTTCCGGCGGGAAGGCCCTGACCTCTACTGTGAGGCTCCGGTCAGTTTTGTCACCCTGGCGCTTGGCGGGAGCATACGGGTCCCGGCACTTGAGGGAGCCCAAAGTCTCGATATCCCTCCCGAAACCCAAAGCGGGTCGATTTTCCGGTTGAAGGGACTCGGATTGCCGACATTGAAAAGCCGGAAGCGGGGCGACCTCCTGTGCCGGGTGAATGTCGAGATTCCGACGGGGCTGCGTACCGAGCAGGTGAAACTCCTCAAGGAGTTTGAACGGATGATCGAGGAGCACGGAAAACCAGGCGAACCGCGATCTTCGAGGATGTTCGGCAAGCGTCCCGGTTAGGTGGCGGCGGGCGCTCGGGATTTCCGGGTCTGCGACGCCTCACCCGGGTGGTTCCAATTCAGTTATGATCGCCCGATGGCTGTCGAGAACCTCATCCGATTGGCTCTGCTGGGCGCCGGCGGCCGCATGGGCGGCCTGGTGCTCGACGCCGTTTCAGGCCGCAGCAATCTTGATCTCGTGAGAATTATGGGTCGTGCGCCCCACCCTGACCGGGCGCGTATCAGCGCGGTTGGAACAGCCGGAGTGAAGCGAACACTCACGGTCGGACCCCTCACGCCGGAGGCGCTCGAAGGCGTCGATGTGCTGATCGATTTTTCCTCTCCTTCCGGTCTCCTCGAAGCAGCCCGGGCCTGTCGCATGACTCATACGGCTCTGGTGAGCGGCAGCACTCCACTCGGGGCGGATGGCTCGCGTGTGCTTGATGAGCTCGCTCTCGAAGTCGCGGTGCTTCATGCTCCCAACTTCAGTCGCGGACTGGCTGCCCTGTCAGGGGTCCTGCCCCAACTCCGGGATCGTCTGGGTCCGCGTTACGAGGCAGGGATCATTGATGTGCATCATCGACACAAGGTCGATGCTCCCTCCGGGACGGCCCGCATGCTGGATGGGATCTGGTCCCGATCGCCCGCCCAGCCGATCCCCGTCGCGTCGCTCCGGGCGGGTGAGGTGATCGGTGACCACGCGCTCTGGATCGATGGGGGAGGCGAGCGGATCGAGATCTGGCACCGGGCGCTGGATCGGAGGATTTTTGCCGAAGGCGCGCTGGATGCGGCGACCTGGATTGCAGGATGCCATCCCGGGCGCTATGGAATCGACGCACTCTGGGACAGTTGCTCGACGTCTCACCTCAGGGTGGATTGAGCCGCATTGTGCGGGGGCACTCCCGGGGATTCAAAGCTTGTCGCTCAGGAACTGGAGTGTTCGGCTCCAGGAGCATTCGGAAGCCTCGCTCCGGTAGCGTTCTGCGCGCGTGAAATCCATGAATGCATGTCCGGCACCGTCGTAGGTGTGAAAGACATGGGGCTTTTGGCGCCGCGTGAGTGCCCGCTCGAGATCTTCCCGGTCGCCGGGAGACGGGTTGGTGTCTTCCTTGCCGAAATGGAAGAGGAGAGGCGCTTCAATCTGTTCAACGAGATCAAAGGGCGTCTTTTGATCTTCTCCCCATGCGACCTTGAGGTGCCCGCCGTAATAGCAGACTCCGGCGCGCAGACCCAGGGCAGGCTCTTCAAGTGCGCGCAGGGCGATCCGGCCACCCATGCAGAAACCGATAATGCCCACGCGGTCGGGATCGATGCGTGGATCCTTCCGGAGATGCGCTAGGCTTACCGCGAGATCCTGAATGATTTCCGTGTCCCGGAGTTGCCGCATCTTATCGAGCGGGGGTTCGAAGGAGTGGATCCGGTGATAGAGATCGGGCACGAGCGTCGCATATCCGGCATCGGTGAGTCTCAAGCCCATGGTTTCTACAAAAAGGTCGATCCCGAGTGCATGTTCCATAACCAGAAGCGCCGGAGACGGGCCATCGGTTCCGGGCCAGGAAGCCCAGGCAGCCATTCCGCCCGCCGGGTGATCCAGGGTGAGAATTTCTCGAGCGTGTCGCTGGATAGGATCGAGCATGAATGCTCCAGGTGGGATCAATGCTTCAGGAAATAGCGGGCACCTGATACCACGAGCGGGACGGACCACCGTTCAACGGGGGGCGGGAGATCGAGCGGTTTGAGGGTCATGCGGACGGCCATCTCGAAGGGGAAATGAGCCCGTGTGATGGTATTGAGTGTTTTCCGGAATTGTTCGTAGTGGCTGGAATCGAACGGAATATCTGGATGGCGCACTTGAAAGGCATGTTTGTAGGCAATCAAACCATCCTCTGCGTCGATTTCCCGAATCCGGGTCCAGAGTGCCTGAACGATGGCCCAGCGGCTCACGTCCTCTCGTTCGGCGTACTGTTTGAAGTAGCGGTAAAAATACTTGTAGTGTCCAATTTCATCATTGCGGATGTTGTGTGCAATCCGCTTGAGCAAAGGCTCCTCACAAACATCTCTCAGCATCGTGTAATACGAGGAGGTTCCGGTCTCTACCATGCATCGGGCCACCAGTTCCTGGGTGCGGGTCACTTCCAGCTGTTCGGCGTTACAGAGCCGGGCGTATTCCGCGAAAAATCCCCGATACGCGAGCTCCCAGTCGAAATCAGGCCAGACGGTCTGGACATAGCGTTTGAGCGCCACACCGTGCTGGAGCTCTTCGGGTTGCCAATGGTCGCTCAGCCAGCTCATGACCTCCTGGTCGCCCGCATAGTGTTCAAGCAGATTCTCGGTATAGAGGTCGGCCATGGTCTCTACAAACGATGCCGAAGCCAAGAGAAAAAACATCGTCTCATCGGATGCGATGCGTGAGGATTCGAGTTCACCCCAAGGCAGTTGATCGACCGTCCAGTGCGGGCGAGGCTCGATAGCAGCCAGCGGGTCAGCTAACCTCTCGCTCATGTGTCCGCTCGCCCCAAAGATGAAAAAGGGCCTGATCGCTCAAGGATACGACGGGATACGTCTTTTTGACCCTCGTCTCTCCTTTGGGGCGGATCGTCGATCGCATCTTCCCTCAATCGTCTGGGATCCATCGGCTTGGGTCAGCTCCCGGCCAGGACGAGCAGTCCTCCGGCAAAAGCCAGGTCGCTCATGAGCAGAATGACTTGCGTTTCGTTCGAGAAGTCATGATGAAAGATGATTGCGGCCGCGATACTGAAAAGAGCGAGCACGAATGCCGCAAACCGTGTCTTCCACCCGACGAGAATCATGAGTCCGCCGCCCAGTTCGAGTGCGATCACGAGGGGCAGAAGCCATGCCGGCACGCCGTAAGCCGTCATGTATCCGGCCATGCCTGAGTAGTTGAGAATCTTCATGATGGCGGAGATGATGAAGATCTGGGACAAAAGGATTCGGCCGAGAACCTGTAGAAGGCTGCGCATGGATGGGTACTCTCCATTTGTGGATGGTTGAAGATAGCAAGAAACCGGATCGCCGTGCAAATGGCGACCGGTGGCTTCCAGGCGGCGGGCATCTGCGGTCGTGTTTCATTTTCTGTGTTGGCCAATTGCCCATTCCACATGTTCGCGAACCAAAGGATCCCGATGCTGGGCGTGTTTCTGCAAGGCCCTGAGGACTCCATCGCTCGAGGGTGCATTGCCGAGCGCAACGGCAAGATTCCGGAGCCATCCCCGGAAGCCGACCCGGCGCAGTGCGCTGCCCCGGGTCCTTTCGTCGAAATCCTGCTCGGTCCACTCCATCAGATCGGCGAGTTCGGGTGCGAGCAGTTCGGTTCGTGGAGCGAACTCCGGCAGCGGTACCTTCCGGGCAAATTTGTTCATTGGACAGACCAGTTGGCAATCGTCGCAGCCAAAGATCCGGTTGCCAATGGCGCGGCGGAACTCGAGTGGAATGGGGCCCCGGTTTTCGATGGTGAGATAGGCGATACAGCGTCTCGCGTCGAGTTCGTAGGGTCTTACGATGGCACGGGTCGGACAGACCTCGATACAGGCCTGGCAGCTGCCACAGTGACTCGTGCTCGGGGCATCGGGCTCCAGTGCGAGAGTGGTCAGTATCTCTCCCAGAAAAAAGTAGGAACCGCTGCCGGGCGCGATGAGGTTGGTATGCTTGCCGATCCAGCCCAG
>JAJZBR010000009.1:33648-41503 GCA_021798795.1 Pseudomonadota bacterium | reverse complement strand
GGTCATCCCGGTCGCGGAGTTCGAGGCTGCCCCCATGATTCTCGGCTACTTCTCGCGCGACCAGAAGGCCGATCCCGCTCCCGCCCGGCTTGGTCGTGAAGAAGGGAACGAACAAGTTCTCGGTTTGAGGCAGGCCGGGCCCCTCGTCCTGGATCTCAATAACCACCTTTACCGGCGTCTCGATCCAATCGACCCGGACGGCGCCCGCGAGAGGAGCGGTTGCTTCGAGTGCATTGCGAATGAGATTGATGAGCGCCTGCTCAAGCTGGGCCCGATCCGCCTGGATGATGACTTCCGGTCCTTCCTTGAGATGGAGCCTGGAGGAGTCCTGTATGAGAATCACCTGCCTCAGAAGCGTTGCCAGTCCAACGGGCGCAAAACTGGGTGGAGGCATCCGGGCGTAGTCGCTGTAGCGCCTGAGGAAATCCGTGAGGTTCCGGGATCTGCGCTCAATGAGTTCGAGTCCCTCCGTCAAGGCCCCCGCCCCCTCCATCCCGGATGCGATTTGCCTCTGGAGCGTATCCGCAACCGATGCGATCGGTCCGAGCGAGTTGTTGAGCTCATGGCCGAGGACGCGGATCAGTCGCCGCCAGGCCCGTCGTTCCTCCTCGCGGAGTGTCCGGCTCGCATCCGTCATGACGAGAAGGGTATGGATTCGACCCCCGCGGCGGAACTTGAGCACGCGGACTTCCCAGGGGCCCGTGCCCGCCGCAAAGAGACGGTTTGCGACGAAGACCTCCCCGCTGCGCAAAAGCCAATCGGCCAGACCCAAGTTGTCCGCCAGGCGGCCTCTCAGATCCGAGACGGGTTCTCCGAGAAGATTCCCGGCCGCACGATTGAGTCCGGACAAATGACCGGAAGGATCGAATACCAAAACCGCAAGGTCGATTGTGCCGAGCAGCCGTCCGAGCAGCGCATCAGACTCGATGCCCGCCTGGCGGGCTCCACTGAGCTCAGCGCTCAAACGGTTGATCTCGGAAAAAAGTTCGCGGATCCCACCCCGATCATCCAAAGGTGCACGAACGGAATAGTCCCCCTCGCGAATGGCCTGGAGCAGGGCCGCCCCCTGGCGCATCCGGCGTTCCAGGTAACGGTAGAGCCCTCTCGCAACCAGGAAGGCGATGGCACTCGCGCCAAGAAGACAGACCCAGCCGGTCGCCCGGGTGGGCGTCCAGCCGGCCACGAGCGCGAGCCCGATCGCGCCATACGGCAGGGCGGCGGCTCCCACGGCACCCGCGACGAGCAGCCCCATCGACCATCCGCGCCATTTCATGATGTCACTGCCGATATTTGGCAAGCCGACGATAAAGCGCGCTCCGGCTCACCCCAAGCTGCCTGGCCGCCTGATCCGAATCACCCCGGAAGCGCTCCAGTGCACGGTGAACCAGATAACGCTCCGCCTGCTCGAGAGTGAGATTTTCGATCTCCGGAGCTCTCGCGGAAGCTTCGGGCGCAAGGCGCAGATCCGACACTCCGATCCATTCGCCGCCGGCCAAAAGCACGGCCCGCTCAATCACATGCGCGAGCTCGCGGATATTGCCGGGCCAGTCGTAGCGCTCGAGCGCCTGTAAGGCAGATGGTGAAAGACCGCTCACGGATTTTCCATGACGGTGGATCGCATCCTTGAAAAAATGGTTCGCGAGGAGTCCGATATCCTCGCATCGTTCACGCAGGGGCGGCAGACGAATTTCAATCGTGTTCAGGCGATAGAAGAGATCGGCACGGAATCGGCCCTGGGCGATGTTCGTTCGCATGTCGGCATTGGTCGCAGCCATGATCCGCACATCGATCGCAACCGGATCCGCACTTCCCACCCGCTCGATTTGTCCTTCTTCAAGTGCGTGGAGCAGGGATGCCTGGGAAGCCAACGACAGGTTCGCAATCTCGTCCAGAAACAGTGTGCCCCGGCTCGCGAGTTCGAATCGACCGATGCGTTCGCTCCGCGCATCGGTAAAAGCCCCGCGGACGTGTCCGAAGAGCTCGTTCTCGATGAGGCTCTCGACGAGTCCACCCAGGTTGACCCGGATGAAGGGGCCCGCCTTGCGAAGCGAACGCTCATGCATCCAGCGAGCCAGAAGCCCCTTGCCCGTTCCACTCTCACCCGTGAGGAGAACGGTGGCGTTCGCGGCGGCAACCCGCTCGGCCTCGCGGAGGATCTCCAGCATGAGCGGGGAACGGCAGATGAGCGCGGAGACCGGTTCGGCGAGTGCGCGGTTTTCGGCGCTCAGTCTTTGGTATTCGTCGCGACTGTGCCGGAGCGCCAGCTGATTTTTGAGCACGGTCAGCACCCGGGCATTGTCCCAGGGCTTCTCGAGGAAATCCTGGGCACCCCGTTTCAAGGCCTCGATCGCGAGCGGTGCCGTCCCCCAACCGGTCAGAACGATCAACGGACGGTCGGGATCAAGGGTTCTGAGCCGAGACAGGAGTTCGAGTCCCTCCCCGCCCGATGTCGTATCCGTCCGGTAGTTGAGATCAAGGATGACGATCTCGGGATGCCTCGTCCGCGCCTGGACAACGGTCTCTTCGGGGCTCGCGGCCGTGATGACGGCGTATCCTTCGGCTTCGAGCAGAAGACGCAGGGATTCCCGCACATCGGCTTGATCGTCGGCGATGAGGACCGAGGGTGGATTCGGGTCGAGGGACTTCCGGTTGGATCGATCGCTCAAGTTTGGATCCCGGTTATGGGATCAATGTAGCAGATTTGTCTCGGTATTGGGATATCATTCGCCCGCTCAGCAGGATGGGTCACGCAGGCAAGAGATTGATTATATTTACTATATTTTAGATTCTTCGCCTGGCACAAAGCTTGCAAACAAGTTAAACAGAATAGCTCGAGGGTCTCTCCCGTGATCGATGTCGCGATTCCGCCTGCCGAACGCCGACGCAAAAAGCTTCGCCGTTATGGCCTTTTCGGTGCTCTCGGGCTGCTCATCGTTCTGGCTTCGGTTGTGATTCTAAATCTGGCGCCGGCTGGACCAAGTGTCTCGAAATCCAATCTCTGGATTGCAACGGTCCGGCAAGGCCGGTTTTCCGTGACCGTGAGCGCTCCCGGGACCCTCGTCCCGCGCAAGATCCGCATGGTGACGGCAGGCGCCCCGGGCACCATCCAGGAGATCCGGGTCGCCCCGGGCGATCGCGTCCAGGCACAAAGCGTCCTGGCCATCGTCTCGAATCCCGATCTCGGAGATCAGGTGGCCGAAGCACGCGCGCGACTCGCGGATGCCGAAGCCTCCCTCGTCTCAGAGGAAGCGACTCTGGATGATCATCTCCTCACGCTCGAGGAGACGCTTTCGCAAGTCAGCGCTAAGGCCCAGGCCGCAAAACTCAAAGCGCAAGCGGAAAAAGGACTTCTCGCCGAGGAAGTGGTGGGTTCCCTGCAATACGCGCGGAGCCGTCTTGTTGCCACATCGCTCGCGCGGGAGGCCAGTCTCACACACAAGCGCATTGTCAACTTCAGGAAAAACCGAACCGCACAGATCCGTGCCCAGCACGCGCAGATCGACGCACTCGCCGCAGCGCTCCGGAGCAAAGAACATGAGCTGGCCTCTCTTCACATCCGGGCCGGGCTTTCCGGCGTGGTCCAGAGCGTAGCCGTCAAGGAAGGGCAGCGTCTGACTCTGGGTAGCGCGATCGCTGAGATAGCAGGGATGCACGCGCTCAAGGCCAAACTCGAAGTTCCGGCCAGCGAAGCGGCAGAGATCGCGCTCGGACAATCCGTCACGCTCGCGCTCGACACCGGATCAAGGCGACACATCGCCGCCGTCGTGACACGCGTTTCACCCTCGGTTGAGGCCGGTACGGTCACGGTCGATGCCGAACCCAAAGACCCCCTTCCGACCGACGCCCGACCCAACCTTGCCATCAATGGACTGATCAGCATCACGACACTTGCCAACGCGGTCTACGTCGAGCGTCCCGCCTACAGCGCCAGCGGGAAAACCATGACGCTTTTCCGTTTGAACCCGAGCGGCAGCAGAGCCGTTCCCGTGAGCGTCCGGTTTGGCAAGGCTTCGAGCAATGCCATTCAGGTTCTCGAAGGCTTGAAACCCGGGGATCGGGTCATCGTATCGGATACCTCCGGTTTTGCGGGTGCGCACCGCGTCCGGATCCGCGGTTGAGCCATGTCCAAGAGTTTCCGATTCTCGATGTCTGACCGCCGCGGAGCGCCCGTGCGGATGCTATGCGGGGCCTTGGTTGCGATCATCGCTACGCTTGCCCCGAACCTCTCCCATGCGAAAACCCCCACAATGACCCAACCGGGTTCGCTCTGGGCCGCGTGGATTGCCGCCCGCACCTACAACCCCCAGTTCCGCGAGGCCCGCGCGCGACTCGCGGCCACGCGCACGAAGCATCCGGCCGCGCTCGCCGCTCTTTTGCCTCGCTTGAGCCTGGATGCCGACCGGCTGTACACAAATGCCTGGAGTGTCGGCCCCGAGTTCTACGGCAGTAGCCTCCTCACAGTCGAACAGTCCGAAAATACCTCGCAGAGCTACTGGACGGTGACGCTCACCCAACCGCTCTTCGACTGGTCGGCGATCGAAAAACTGGACGCCGCCAATGCCGATGCGGCAGCGGCAGTGGCGACGTATGCAGCCACGCGCATGACGCTCATCCAAACCCTGGTCAAGCGCTACCTCGCCGTCCGGGTGGCCCAGGCGCAACTTTCCGCAATCCAAAAGGCCCAAGAGGCCTTTGCGATCGAGGCCACTCAGGCACACGACCGTCACCGAGCGGGAGTTCGCGGGATCATCGGGTTCGAGGAGGCTCGCTCAGCCGAAGCGAGCGCCCAGGCCCAGGTGATCGGTGCCCGCCGGGCACTGAGACACGCCCTCTCGGCACTGACCGAACTCACCGGCCCCTCCTTTCTGGCCCGATTGAGCAGGCGCGCACAAGCTCTCCCTCTGATTCCGTTTCCCCCTCTCACCCGGCGGGAATGGATCCACGAGGCACAACGCACCAACCCGACCGTTCTGGCCGCGCGTCTCCGCGCGCGCGCGGCCCATGCCCAGGTCTCGGCCGCCCGCGGCGGGTACTGGCCATCCGTCCGACTCCAGTTGAGCCACACGCGCGACCTGACCGGGGGAACCTACGGTTACGCGGTGCCGGGCGTACTCGATCTGCCCGCGCCCGCCGCGAATACCGCCCAACAAAACCTCATTCTTCTCAACCTGCACTGGAATTTCTACGCCGGTGGCGGAACTGGCGCCTCCGTGGACCGGGCCGAGGATGAAGCCGACCTTGCACGCGGTCAATCCGAGCGGGCCGCGCTCCGGAGCCGGACGGTGGCCGAAGAGGCATTGAGTTCCCTCCACGCCGATTTCGCCGAGGTCCGTGCCTACGAGGAAAGTGCGTTGGCCGCGCACCGCGCCGTCGTCGCAACCGAAGATGGGGTCAAAGCCGGGTTGCGCTCGGAGTTTGACCTGGTGAATGCCCGACTTTCCCTCCTCAGCGCAGAAACGCATCTCCCAACCGTCCACGCGGCCCTCATCAATGACACGCTCGCGCTCGAGTCCTCAGCTGGTCTGCTCACGCCAGTGAGCCTCCTCGAGCTGAGCCGCCTTTTGGAACATCCCCCTTCCACGAGCGCTCGCTGATGAGATCATCCACTGGCTCGACCCTCGTCCATGACTTTCATTCCCTTCATCACCCATCCATTGGAGATTTTCCATGAATGCCACAACCCCCGTGATTGACGTCAAGGGCCTGACCAAGGTCTACCGCACCGAAGAAGTCGAAACGCACGCCCTGACCGGCATCGAGCTTGGCATCGAGCCGGGCGAATACATTGCCGCCATGGGTCCTTCGGGATGCGGGAAGACCACCCTGCTCTCGATCCTGGGCCTCCTCGAGACACCGACGGCCGGCGCCTACCGCATCAGCGGGACCCCGGTCGAGACGCTCAACGCGAGCCAACGGGCGCGGGTCCGCAACCGACACATCGGCTTCGTGTTTCAGGCCTTCAATCTGATCGGCGATCTCACGGTCGAGGAGAACGTCGAACTCCCCCTGGTCTACCGTGGAGGGATCCCGCGGGGCGAGCGGCGGGAAAAGGTCAGGGCCGTCCTCGAACAGGTCGGGATGGGCCACAGGCTCGGTCACTACCCGGGTCAACTTTCGGGCGGCCAGCAGCAACGCGTCGCGATCGCCCGGGCGCTGGTCGGAGAACCCTCGATTCTCTTGGCGGATGAGCCGACTGGCAATCTGGACTCGAGAAGCGGCGAGGCGGTCATGGAACTTCTCTCCGAACTCCACGGCCGGGGCGCAACCATCTTCATGGTGACCCACGACCCACACTACGCCCGCTTTGCCCACCGGATCATCCGGCTCATGGACGGACAGATTGTGGACGACGCCGATGCCCGGGAAGAGAGCTTCACGACCGATCTCGTGAGCCACTGACCCATCCCTTGTTGATCCCTCCCTCCGAGGATCCATTCATGAACAGCCCGTTTCACTCCCACCCGGCCACTCCAAGCGTGAACTCCGCGCACCCCTCTCCGTGGAGGGCCCTCCGCTCGGCCTCCCCCGCCATCATCTTGATGCTCGCGCTCGCACTCGGCACCTCGGGTGCGATCTTCGCCGTGCTCGATGGCTTTCTCTGGCGGCCTTTGCCCTACCCCCGTCCGAACCAGCTGGTCTTGATCCGCGAACGCCTGTTGAAAGCGGGACTCACTGGCGCGAATGTGACCTTTCACTCCTATTCAGCACTCAGGAAGGGAACCCCCTTCATCCGCTCGGCCGGTACCGTGGACATCACGGGCGGACTGATCACGGTCAATGGCATCAAGCACCTGGGTTTCGGCGGGATCGCGACGCCCTCGCTTTTCCGGACACTCGCCGTCCCGCCGCGACTCGGCCGCTGGCCCGACCGTGCAGCTGGCCGCCCCGGCGGGCCTCATCAGGCCGTGCTCGGTTACAGCTTCTGGAAATCCGCCTTCGGCGGTGCGCAAGACGCCATCGGGTCACGTTTCCGCTTCAACGGGAAGCTCTTTCGAGTCGTTGGCGTCATGCCCAAGAGCTTTTATACCATCTACCCGGGAGCGGATTTCTGGATCCCGCGGATCATGACACCCGCCCGGATGCGCGACCACAACATCAACCATACGATGGTCGCCCGCCTGAACCATGGAGCCACCCTCGCCCAACTCGATGCCTGGCTTCGGGGATACCGGAACCGAGCGCTCGCCGCCATGAAACCGGCCCAGCGCATGCGTTCTGAACAGGATGGTTTCACCATCGATGCGGAAAGTCTCCATAAAGGACTCCTCAAAATCTATCTCGGCGGCAGCCCCACTCTGCTCCTCTTTCTCGCCCTGATCGGTCTCCTTCTCCCGCTCATCGCGGTCGTGAACTCGATCAACCTGGCCCTCGTCCGCGCACGGGAGCGCGCTGCGGGCTTTGCCGTTCGGCGCGCGCTCGGCGCGTCCACATTCACTATTTTCCGGGTGATGCTCGCGGAATACCTCGTGACGCTCGGGTTCGTCATAGCGGGTTCGCTTTTGATCTCCGATCTGAGCACCTCCCTGTTCCGCTCCCTCATCAGTTCCGCGCTCACCGGACCCATCACCGTTTCGCTCCCCTTCACCATTCGATTCGGTCTGTCCTCGGCTTCATACGGAATCGCTTCGGCCCTCCTCATCGTGAGTGGAATCGTACTCATCGCGCTCCTCTATGCCGGGCGGGAATCTCTCCTCGGCACCCTCATGCATGAGGCGGGCGGGCGGGGAACTGCACGGGCGGGCCGTCTCATGCGGAGAGGGTTTGGGGGCTTCCAAATCATCATGGCGACGCTCCTCGTCATGGTGGGACTGGTCATCCTCCAAAGTCTCGCGAACATCCTCGCCCGACCTCTCGG
>JAJZBR010000009.1:0-33548 GCA_021798795.1 Pseudomonadota bacterium | reverse complement strand
GCCGTCACCCATCTGTCCAGACTGGACGCCATGATCCACGCCTCCGATCGGTTGTACCTGAGCATTACCGAGATCACCTCGGTCTTTGCCCTGGTGGCGCTTTTCCTCACGATATTCGGTGTCTACGCCCTGACCGCACAGACCAGCCTCAACCGGCGCCAGGAATACGCCATCCGCTCGGCCATGGGCGCAAGCCCCGCTTCCATGACCCGCATGGCGCTTGCTGAGGGCGGCTGGATGCTGGCCATGGGTCTTTCCCTGGGAGTGATCCTGGCGCTCTTCCTCACGCATCTCCTCCAGGGCGTGCTCTACGGCGTGGGCAGACTCGACTGGCCGGCAGATCTAATCGGCATCCTGATCATCGCCTCGACCGTGCTTTTCGCCTCCTGGGTTCCGATCCGGAACATTTCCCGGGCCGACACCAGCCACACGCTCAAATCGGGAGCCGCCTAGGATGGCGCCATCCCCCGTTGACTCATTACCCAAACCTCAACGCGACTGGGGATTGGGATGGGGTCCCGGCCCGTGTGCAAAACACGGATGTACCCGGCACCATGCAGGGGAGAACACATGCTGAATATCTGGATTGAGACCCGCCAGACACTTATCCGTCTCTGCCGGGAGTGGACTTTTTCGATCCCATCGATTGTGACGCTCGCACTCGGAGTGGGAGTGACCATAGGAGCCTCATGGATCTTCTATGCGGCACTCATAGGACCCCTCCCTTATCCGGCAGGCAACCGTTTGGTCAGCGTCTCCCTCACCATGCGCGGAAATCCGGGCATGGCCCGACCGATGTCGCCGGTTGCCTATGAACATTTTCGGACCGGGATTCCGGCACTCGCCGATGCCGCCTTTTACTACGAGCGGGGCTATAACCTCGATGTGGGTGGACACTCAACGCGCATCAGCGTGGTTGAAACCACCGGGTCCCTCTTTTCGACGCTCGGAGTGAAACCGCTCTTGGGCCAGGTCTTCGACGACCAAACCAGTCAACCCGGACAACCGCGCGTGGTCGTTTTGAGCGCGCCGCTTTGGCAGGCGGACTTCGGGGGCAGGACGCGTGCACTCGGGGAAACCCTCGATCTCAACGGACGGCCGTATACGGTGATCGGCGTCATGCCGCCCGGATTCAGGTTCCCGGACCGGGCTGCCGCACTCTGGATTCCCTATCCCTTCACTCCCTATGACTTCCGCTATTTCCAGCTGACCGCCTTTCGCGGACATCTGATCGGGCGACTTGCACCCGCGAGCTCGATCGACGCGCTGAACAACCAAGTGCGTACCCTGACCGCTGCGCTGGTTCATCGCTTCCCCAATGCGGCTCAGAAGTTCTTCACCCATTTTTCAGCCCACGCGGAAAGCTGGCGAAACGCCACCGTCGGACCTCTCCGCATGATGCTCGAACTCATCGGGCTTGCCTCGCTCCTCCTCCTCCTCGTCGTCTGGTTCAATCTCGCCAATCTCTTTCTTGCGCGCGGGATCGCGAAGCGCGGGGAACTCCTCCTGCATGAGTTTTTGGGTGCGGCGCCCAGTAGATTATTCGTCCGGTTTCTTCTGGAGGCGTTCTGGATCGGTCTCACGGGGACGCTCCTTGGCTTGGGGATTGCCGTGGGACTTCTGGATTGGATGCAAGGGATCCGGATCCTGCCATCTTCGGTTTCCGTTGCCCGAAGCGCTCCGCTCGTCGTCACCATCCTGTCCCTGATTCTGGCCGGAGCTTCGATCCTCGTCATGACCATCACTCCCCTGGTCTCGATCCAGAAAGCGGATTTAGGCCGCAGCCTGCGTGAGGCCGGTTCGAGATCCGGCATCTCGCGGGGATCCGCGCGCACCAGGCGGGCACTCATCGCCTCCCAGATCGCACTCGCAACCGCGCTAGCCGGAGTTTCATTGCTGCTTGTCCACACCCTCTTCAACCTCGCGGCCGTGCAGCCGGGTTTCCAAACCACCCATACGTTCTCGTTCGATGTCGATCTTCCTTCGAGCGAGGTCAAGGCCACGCAACTCTGGCCGACTCTCACCCGCCTGAAAACCGAGCTTCGGCGGATTCCCGGCGTCCAGGCGGTGGGCATCACATCCGGTCTACCATTCGGCAGGGTGGGCTCGTATACCGAAGCCGTGTTTCCCATTCCCTGGTCGACCCATGACCCGATGCAAGCTGCCTACCTCCGCGGAACCGATACCGGTTACCTAAGGTCTCTCGGACTCGACCCCCTCGGGGGTCGTCTTTTCACCCCGGAAGACGCCCGCTCGAAATCAGGGGTCGCGGTCATCGACCGCCGTACGGCCCGCGAGCTTTACGGCAATCACAACCCATTGGGACGGATTTTTACCTTCGATACTCCGAACAATACCCGCCCGGGCCTGCGCTTCCGGGTGATCGGTCTCGTTCCGACCGTCCGGAACCGGCATCTCAGCCGCCCGCCCCGAACCGGCACGGTCTATCTCGATGCCCCGCAAGTCATGGCGCTCAATCCGGCCTGGTTTTCGATCCACCAGTGGGCCTTCGTGATCCGATCGACTCTCAGTATCTCCGCCCTGGAGCCCACGCTCCGCCGGAGCATCCACCGCACACTTCCCTGGCTTCCGCTCTATCACCTCCGGACGCTCCAATCCCGCCTGAGCCAAAGCCTCAAAAACCGCGATATCGTGCTCGCTCTGGTCGGCCTCTTTGCCCTGGGTGCGCTTCTCCTGGCCGCCGTGGGTCTCTACGGCGTCGAAAGCTATCTCGTCAACCGGAGACTCCGTGAGTTCGGCATCCGCGCCGCACTCGGTGCGGATCGCCCATCGCTCGTCCGTCTCGTGCTCAAAGAATCCGCACGGCTTTTCGTGATCGGACTGATCGCTGGCCTGAGTGTGATGTACGCGTTGGGCCGCATCTTCGCCGCACTGCTCTACGGGATCTCACCCAACGATCCTCTGACCATCGGGGCCGTCATCATCGCACTCGCGCTCGTTCTCTTCCTGGCCACCTGGGCACCGGCTCTGCGGGCGAGCCGCATCCGCCCGGCCGTGGCACTCCAGCGGGAGTAGACCGAACCGGGACCTTGGGTCGCGTACAACGTTTGGGAGAAGCCCCTGGATGCGTCCAAAATCCATTGGCCTGAAATGATTCTGGAGATTCACAGATGATCAGCTCGATTCTTGACTCGATTAAGCAACTCTTGCGATCTCTCCGGCACTGGACCCCTGAGAGCCGCTTTCTCGTGACTTTTGCAGCAACCCTCGCGCTCGGCATCGCTGCCAACATGGCCGTCTTCTCCGTACTCGACGCCTATCTCTTCCATCCGCTGCCCTATCCGCAAAGTCACCGGCTCGTCATGGTTTCCACAACGACTCGGGGGTTTCCGATTCGTGCTTTATCGTCTACGGCCTACCGCGAACTGCGGAAGGCTCAAGTATTCACTGATGCAGGCCTGATCCGGGACAATAGCAGAGCCATCGTCCGGCTTCGTCCGCGCAGCCAACCCCGACTGCTTCACTCGGCCTCTGTCACGGCATCGGTCTTCCCGACCCTTGGCATTCGCCCGTTGATCGGCAGCTGGATGAGCCCCACATCCGATGAAACGGGCGGCCCCCGCCAGGTGGTCCTGAGCGCGGCGCTCTGGCGCAGTGCCTATGGACAAAATCCCCGTATCGTCGGGCAATCCATCACCATCAATGATCATTCGTTCACAATCGTGGGCGTCATGCCCGGACGCTTTGCTTTCCCCTCCCGGCAGACGAAACTCTGGCTTTCCACCATCCTCAAACCGGCCGAGACCAAAAATCCATTCGACCGGGTGGATTCAATGATGCTTGCCCGACTGACGCCTGGCGTGACCCGGGTGCGCATTCGGGGGGCACTCGCCATGGAGTTTCATCGTCTGATGCAAAAATCCTCGCCCATGCTTCAGCACCTCGTTCAACGCTTTGGCGGACGCGCGAGGTCTGTCTCCCTCCGACACTGGCTGGTCGGTACCACCGGAAAACGCCTCGTGATCATCCAGCTCGGTGCGGGGCTCCTTTTCCTTCTCGCGTTGGCGAGCCTGGCCAATCTGGCTTTGGTCCGGGCTCTCGGGCGCTACCCCGAGTATGCTCTGTGCGCGGCGGTCGGTGCCCGCATGCGGGATTTCCTCGCAGCAAGCCTGGGAGAGGCCATCGTTCTGACCAGTGTGGCCACGCTCCTCGCCTGGCCGCTGGCCCGATGGGGCATGCGAATCTTCGTGGCCTTCGGCATCGCCTCATACCGAACCGCTTTCCAGACCGGTCAGAGCATCTGGGGCTGGATCCTGATCTGGCTTTTGGCTGGCCTGCTCTGCTTCCTGATCGTGGGCGTGCCGCGGATTCTGCTCCTCCGCCGCAATCCGCGTGCTCTCCTGGCCGGCGGCATGCGCGTGATCGGATCGGTTGGCGGCGTCGGCCGGATTCGGGCCGGGCTCAGCGTGGTTCAGATTGCGCTCGCCGTTCTCCTCCTCATCGCAACCCTCTTCATCGGCCTCTCGCTCAACCAGATGCTCGCAAAAAACCTCGGATTCAGTTTCCATGATCTCTATGTCGGACAGTAATAATATCCACGTCAGGTACTCCTGGGTGGGTTTGACACACACAGCAGTTGACCCATCGTAGAGGTGCTTGATGCCGTTGGGCATTCCCGGCGTCCTGACCCATATGCTGACCGACGATGAATGTCTTTCCTTGGACCTGTCGGTCGCCGGGAATTCCTGATGGCGAGGATCTTCCTCGCCGATGCCTGTGACCCGAGAAGGGCCTGACGAATGTCCCTTTACTGTCTTGTCCGAGCATGGGTCTTTGAGGGCGATCCGCTCTTTTTGTCTGGAAACCGGAGGATGACCATGATTGACCAAACATCGCTAGAGACGCGCCAGTCGTCACGGATTCGATCGTTTTTCAAACATCCAACTGTTGCCTATATTACTGACCGCTGAGTAACTCATTACCCAATAAATCGAAGGCGCTCACGGTTTTTCGGACGCTACAAATCATGCAGCGGTCCGCTTGAATGTCGGACTCGGCAAGGCATCTGGGTTGGGACCAGGCCGTAATGTTTTATGGGTCCCTTACCGGTCGCTTGAACCTCCGCCGCCCACTGCCCCCCCCGGCAATCAATCACATCGGCTTGCCTTGGGCATCGAGCCTGTGCAAGGCGGTACGCTCCGCCGAAAGCCCGATTCCACGCCCGGACTGCGCTTGAAATCTGTCAATACATATGTATTGACATTTTGATTGACACTTGCCATACTCAGGACATGAAGCAGACCTCGAAACTCTCGCAGTTGCAACTGCGTGTATCGACGGAGGAAAAGTCCGCAATCCGTCGCGCAGCCCGGCTTGCGGGAATGGATATGTCGGCCTACGTGTTGCGCCGCGTCCTGCCCGCTCCTTCGGCGCTGTTTCAGGAGGCGGTCGGCGCGCTGGTCGGACCCGCAGAGCCATCCTTCGCGCTTGCAGAGATCAACTCGCTGCTCTGCAGGTTCACCGCCACAGAGCTTCGTCAGGCGGTTAGAGAGGCTCCGAAGGTCGCTCTCCAGCCGTTCCTCGCCAACTATGTGGCAGCTATGATCGAGACAGCTTGCGACATGTATGCACTACCGGTGCCCGCGTGGATTCGGGCGAGCGAGGCGCTGGTGGAGCCGGTATTCGGCTCCGCGCTTCCGTCACTGCGCCTGTACCTGCTGACACACTCGCCGGCTCCCTTCCGCCGGCGCAACATTTTCATCGACTCAAGCGTCGGGGAACAGGTGTAGATCACTAATGGCTTCGCTAAACAAGACGGATATCCGCCGCTTGTTCGAGCTTCTGAATGACGAGCTGCGGCGGGCCGATATCTCGGGCGAGGTATACCTCGTGGGTGGCGCGGTCATGTGCCTTGCGTACGGAGCGCGTGCTTCCACAAGGGATATCGATGCCTTCTTCCGGCCGGCCGAAGCAATCCGTGTGGCCGCGACTCGCGCGGCCATCCAGGCTGGTATCGATGCACATTGGCTCAATGACGCCGTGAAGGGCTTCATGAGCGCCCAAGGTGAATTCGTGCCCTTCCTCGAGCTCGATCACCTGCGCGTGATGGCGGCGCAACCAGAATATCTGCTCGCGATGAAATGCCTGGCGATGCGTATTGGCGCGGAATTCCACGACGAAGAAGATGTACGCTTCCTCCTACGCTTTCTCGACGTTCGGTCGTACGACCATGCGCTCAGCATCATCACGAAATATTATCCGCAGCGGCGCTTTCCACAGAAGACACTGTACGCGCTCGAGGATTTGCTCCCGAAAAGCTCGGCGTAGCGTTTGCGTGGGCCGTGGCAACCACGGTGGATCTGGATCGTCATCGTACAGGCCGTAGTGCCTGCCCGAGCGTGACAGTTTCGTCACAGAGAAAGGCGCTGTCTACGGCGTGGCTGGCTCGCCGCGGGGCCAGGAAATATCTCCTGGGTATTCCCTGAGAAGAAATGGCTTCGCCACAAGGAAGTCCGGAGCAGGAGACGAGAGTCGAGTTGACCGCATCACCCTCAACTGAGCGGTGAGGAATTCCTCTGGGTCGCGGTTTATCCCCTACTCGACCGTGACAGATTTTGCGAGATTGCGGGGCTGGTCGACATCCGTCCCCCTGAGGATGGCAACGTGGTATGCGAGGAGCTGAAGCGGAATGGTATAGGCGATCGGGGAAAGTAGAGGAGGGGGCACCTCAGGCAACGTGACGACTCGGCGGTTACTTGCCGCCCGCTTCTCAAGCCCGGGGTCTGTAAACAGATACAGATGACCGCCTCGTGCCCGGATCACTTCGAGATTCGAATGGAGCTTGCTCGCGATCTCGTTGGCCGGTTGCAGCGCGATCACGGCCATGCGACTGTCGATCAGCGCGAGGGGACCGTGCTTGAGTTCGCCGGCCGGGTAACTTTCCGCGTGAATGTAGGAAATCTCCTTGAGCTTGAGCGCACCCTCGAGAGCAATCGGATAATGGTCTCCCCGTGCAATGAACAGAACATGATCATACGTCGTGAGATCGCAAGCCATCGACGCGACTTCGGCATCGAGGCCGAGCATCTGCTCTGCGAGAAGCGGTAGATGATGGAGCGCCTCAACTGCCCGCTTCTCCGCATCCGGGTCAAGACGATGGCGAGCCTTGGCAAGCATCAAACTCAGAAGAAGCAGAACCGTGAGCTGGGTGACGAAAGCCTTGGTCGACGCCACCCCGACTTCCGGACCTGCGCGGGTCAGAAGCCGGAGCGGAGATTCCCGCATCATCGCGCTTTCCGGAACGTTGCAGACAGACAACTGCCCAATATAGGGCAGCGTCCGCGCGCGTCGCAAGGCGGCGAGCGTATCCGCGGTTTCACCGGACTGGGAGATGCAGATGAAGAGGCAGTGATCCGGAACGGCCACCTCCCGGTATCGGTATTCACTGGCCACTTCGACCGAAGCGGGGAGGCCGGCCAATCGCTCGATCCAGATACGCGCGAGGAGTCCGGCATGAAAACTCGATCCACAGGCGACCAGATGAATGGCCTCTACATGGGGTAAAACGTTCGCGGCCACGGGACCCAACGCCTCGATGAGCACATGTTCGCGGGTCATGCGCTGTTCCAGGGATTCGCTCACCGCGCGGGGCTGTTCGTGGATTTCCTTGAGCATAAAGTGCGGATAGGTGCCGCGATCGGCTGCATCCGGTGATAACGACGAGTGTACGGACATCCGTGCGACGGGCCTGCCTTCCCGGTCCCAAATCCGTGAGGCAACCCTTCCTTCGCCGGGGGCACGGATGGCGACGACTTCCCCGTCTTCGAGGAACAAGAACTCTTGCGTCCAGGGCAGGAGCGCTGCGACATCGGAGGCGACAAACGTCGCTTCGGATCCGAACCCCACCGCCATCGGGCAGCCCATGCGGACGGCCACCAGAACATCCGGCTCCCTTGCGTCCATAGCGACCAGGGCATAGGCACCTTCCAGCCGCTTGTGAACCTGAGCGAGTGTGGAACGGAGATCGGCCTGGGTTTTCCGGATGTCGTGGATGAGATGAACCACAACTTCGGTATCGGTGTCAGATTCGAACCGGTATCCCTTGCCCTCGAGCTCCTCCCGGAGGAGGAGGTAGTTTTCGATGATGCCGTTGTGCACGAGTGCGATCCCCTGCGAAAGATGGGGATGGGCATTCGATTCGGATGGTGCGCCATGAGTGGCCCAGCGCGTGTGCGCAATCCCGACGGTGGCTCTGAGATTCTCGTCTTGGATCATCTGGGCGAGGTTCGCGACCTTGCCCATCTGACGTCTGCGAACGAGTTCGCCCGGTTCGTTGATGAGCGCGAGCCCGGCCGAATCATACCCCCGGTATTCGAGACGTCGGAGGCCTTCGAGAAGGGTGGGGACGATATCGGTTCGCCCCAGCGCGCCGATGATCCCGCACACCCGAATCAGTCCTTGCGGCCCGGACGTTTCCAGTCCGGAATCGTTTTCTGGTCGCTCCGCGCGAGCGTGAGTCCACCGGCGGGTGCATCGCGCACGATGGTCGATCCGGCACCAATGAAGGCGCCCCGCCCGATGGTCACCGGCGCAACCAGCTGGACATCACAGCCAATCATCACTTCGTCTTCGATCACCGTCCGGTGTTTGTTCTCGCCATCGTAGTTGACGGTAATGACCCCCGCACCCAGATTGACCGCGCTGCCGACATCGGCATCCCCGACATAGGCGAGATGATTGGCTTTGCTGTCCGCGCCCATGCGCGTGTTTTTGATCTCGACGAAGTTTCCAATCCGATCGCCCTCACCCAGCGAGGTTTCGGGGCGGATGCGGGCAAAGGGCCCGATCCGGACTCCCTTTCCGGTCTTGACCCCCTCAAGGACGCAGTGGGAATACACTTCGCTTCCCTCGCCCAGTTCAACATCCCGAAGCACACAGTAAGGACCGATACGCACCCCCTCTCCCAGATGGATCGCTCCCTCGAATACGACGCCAACATCGATCGCCACATCAGCGCCCGCCTCGAGTGTGCCGCGCAAATCGAACCGGTCCGGATCACGGATCCGGACGCCTTGGTTGAGGAGATCTTCCACGATGCGCAGGCGGATCTTCCTCTCGGCTCGGGCAAGATCTGAGGCCCGGTTGATTCCGAGGGCGAGATCGGAATCCCTCGCACGATGGGTGGTCACAACGAGTCCGGCAGCGAGCGCCAGGGCGACGAGATCGGTCAGGTAATACTCCCCTTGGGCGTTGTCGTTTTGGATCCGGGGGAGAAGAGAGGCAAGATCGTCGGCCGATGCGGCAAGGATCCCGGTATTGATTTCCCGGATGGCCTCTATTGGGGAATCCGCGAGATCCGCCTGTTCAACGATCGCTCGGATACCCCCCCGTTCATCGCGGAGAATCCGGCCATAGCCTTGGGGTTCATCCCGCTCGGCAGTCAATAGGGCCAGCTGTCCGGGTTGTGCGGCAGCGATGAGTGCCCGGAGCTCCTCCTGAGGAAGCAGGGGAACATCCCCGTACAGAACGAGCACCCGGGGATTGCCCCGGACCCCGGTCAGCGCCGTCCGAACGGCATGCCCGGTTCCGAGAGGCTTGCCTTGATCGACAAAGTGGAGGTCTGCATCGGGGAAAGCATCCCGGACCGCCTGGCTCCCGGATCCGATCACGACCCGGATTTGAGCCGGGTCGAGGCTTCTCGCCGTCTCGATGACCCATCCGAGAAGCGGGCGACCGGCGAGTTCATGAAGCACTTTGGGGTGCCTCGATCGCATGCGCGTGCCGGCACCAGCAGCCAGAATCACGATGAGCGGGCGATCCGGGACCCCACGCATCCCTAGACGAGTGGCCGCTCCATCCGGCTTTTGCGGGTCATTTGAGCTGACCGCGTTTGCGAGCCCGTTCGAGAACCCGAAGTCTTTCACTCATCTCTAACAACTCAGCTTCCGCGCGGGCAACATCGACCGCTTCCCGGTCCGTAGCGAGTGCGGCTTCCGCCTGAAGTTTGGCCTCGAGCGTTCGCGCCTCGTCGATCGCATCGGTGCGGATCGAGGTCTGGGTCAGAACCGTGACCTGGTTGGGCTGGACTTCGAGAATGCCGCCCGAGATGAAAAACGACAGGGTTTCCCCCGGCATCTGGATCCTGAGTTCGCCGGGCTTGAGCCGCGTGAGTAAGGGTGCATGCCGGGGGGCGATTCCGACCTCACCATTCTCTGCGGGCGCAAAAACCATCTCCGCCTCCCCTGTAAAGATCGAGGCCTCGAGACTCACGACATCCACCCGCATGACCATCGTCATCTGAGTTTACACGGCTTTGGCTTTGGCGACGGCTTCGTCGATCGACCCAACCATGTAAAACGCCTGTTCCGGCAGGGCGTCGTAGTCGCCCTGGACGATTCCACGGAAAGCCCGGATCGTCTCCTTGAGAGACACATACTTTCCGGACGATCCGGTGAAAACTTCCGCAACGAAAAAGGGTTGCGAGAGAAAACGCTGGATCTTCCGGGCCCGTGCCACCGTCACCTTGTCCTCCGCAGACAGCTCGTCCATGCCGAGGATCGCGATAATGTCGCGGAGCTCCTTGTATCGCTGGAGCACGGCCTGGACGGCACGGGCCGTGTCATAGTGTTCGGCACCCACCACGAGCGGATCCAGCTGGCGACTCGTCGAATCCAGCGGGTCGACGGCAGGATAAATCCCAAGCTCGGCGATTTGTCGCGACAGGACGACGGTGGCATCCAGGTGAGCGAAGGTGGTCGCGGGAGAGGGATCCGTGAGGTCATCGGCCGGAACGTAAACCGCCTGGATCGAGGTGATGGACCCCTTGCGCGTTGATGTGATGCGCTCCTGGAGCTGACCCATCTCCTCGGCCAGTGTCGGCTGGTAACCGACCGCAGACGGCATGCGCCCGAGGAGCGCGGAAACTTCGACGCCTGCGAGCGTAAACCGGTAGATGTTGTCGATGAACAGGAGAACATCGCGCCCCTCGTCGCGGAAGTATTCCGCAAGTGTGAGCCCGGTGAGCGCCACGCGCAGGCGGTTCCCCGGTGGCTCATTCATCTGGCCATAGACCAAGGCCACCTTGTCGAGCACACGGGATTCCTTCATCTCGTGATAAAAATCATTTCCCTCGCGCGTCCGCTCTCCCACACCGGCGAATACCGAATATCCCGAATGTTCGATGGCGATGTTGCGGATGAGTTCCATCATGTTCACGGTCTTGCCGACACCGGCTCCGCCGAAGAGCCCGACTTTGCCGCCCTTGGCGAAGGGGCACAGAAGGTCGATGACCTTGATGCCGGTTTCGAGAAGCTCGGTCGATCCCGCCTGTTCCTCAAAGCTCGGCGGTTCGCGGTGAATCTCCCAATGGGTCTCGGCTGCAACGGGCCCCGCCTCGTCGACCGGCTCACCGAGAACGTCGATGATTCGCCCGAGCGTGGCGCGCCCGACCGGCACCGAGATCCTCCGGCCGGTATTCACGACCCGGCTTTCCCGTCTCAGTCCCTCGCTCGAACCCATGGCGATGGTCCGGACCAACCCGTCGCCGAGTTCCTGCTGCACCTCAAGCACGAGACCCGCCTCCTCGACCCGGAGGGCGTCGTAGATCCGCGGGACCGAATCGCGCGGGAACTCGACATCAATCACGGCACCTATGATTTGGACGATGCGACCTTCACTCATGTGTTGCTCTCGGCATGGGTAATTCACTCGGTAAGGGTTAGACCGCAGCAGCGCCGCCGACGATCTCGGCGATTTCCTGCGTGATCGAGGCTTGACGCGCCTTGTTGTAGGCCAGTTTCAGGGTATCGATGAGCGTACCGGCATTCTCCGAGGCATTGCGCATGGCGACCATCCGCGCCGCCTGCTCAGAGGCAATGTTTTCGAGCAGCGCCTGATAGGATTCGGCCTCAAGATAGCGCATGAGCACCGTATCCAGAAGATCCACGCTGTCCGGTTCATAGAGGTAATCCCAGCGATCGAAAAGCTCCGGATCCTTCTTCACAGGTAATGGCAAAAGCGTCTCCAGTGTTGGCCGCTGGGTCATGGTATTCGCGAAGTAGTTGAAGGCGACGACCAGCCGGTCGATTCGTTCGGCCCGATAATCTTCCAAAAGCGCATGGAGAGGCCCCACCACCACATCGGATCCGGGGCGGTCGCCCAAGTGCGTCGCGGTGGCCACGAGTTGGACGTTGAGCCGACGCAGGCCGACTGCGGCCTTCTGGCCAAGGGCCGCAAATCGGATCGCGTGTCCCGCCCGTTCGAGCGCACGCGCCTCATTCCAGACCGCTCGCAAAAGATTGATGTTGAGTCCACCGCAAAGTCCGCGGTCGGTTCCCATCACGAGAAACCCGACCCCCCTGACCGGCTCCCGGGGCAGGAGAAAGGGATGACGGAACTCGGGATGAACCAGTGCGAGATGTCCGATCACCCGCCGCATTTTTTCGACATAGGGCCGGCTCGACCGCATGCGTGCCTCAACACGCCGTATCTTGCTCGCAGCAACCATTTCCATTGCCCGGGTGATCTTCTGGTTGCTCTGAACGCTCTGAATTTGCGTCCGGATTTCCTTCGTACCGGCCATCGTCGTCAGTGCCCCGTCTGTTTGCGGTAGGCATCGATGACCCGCCGCATGCCTGCGGCAATTTCATCGTTGTAATCACCGCTCTCGTTGATCCGGGCGAAGAGAGCGGGATCTTCGGATCGGAAAAAATCATGCAGCGCAGATTCGAACTCACCGATGGACGGGATCTCGACGGTGTCCAGATCTCCCTCGTTCACAGCGTAGAGTGAAATGGCCATGTCCGCGATCGACAAGGGACTGTATTGTTTCTGCTTCATGAGCTCGGTCACCCGCCGTCCCCGTTCGAGCTGCCTGCGGGTGATCTCGTCGAGCTCGGAGGCAAACTGGGAAAAGGCTGCGAGTTCGCGATACTGGGCCAGTGCAAACCGCACGCCTCCACCGAGTTTCTTGATGATCTTGGTTTGGGCCGCCCCGCCCACTCGCGAGACCGAAAGCCCGGCATTGATGGCGGGGCGGATCCCGGCGTTGAACAGGTCGTTCTCGAGATAAATTTGTCCGTCCGTTATCGAGATCACATTGGTCGGAATGAATGCCGACACGTCGCCTGCCTGGGTTTCGATAATGGGAAGCGCCGTGAGAGAACCCGTCTGACCCCGAACCGCCCCCCCGGTCCTACGGCTCACCTCCTCCGCATTGAGGCGCGCCGCACGTTCCAAGAGCCGTGAATGGAGATAGAAGACGTCGCCAGGATAGGCTTCGCGGCCAGGGGGGCGACGCAACAAGAGCGAGATTTGTCGATACGCCCAGGCATGCTTCGTCAGATCGTCATAAATGATCAGGGCATCTTCGCCGCGATCACGGAAATATTCGCCCATGGCACAGCCGGCATAGGGGGCAATGAACTGAAGCGCAGCGGTTTCCGCTGCCGTGGCCGCAACGATGATCGTGCGCTTGAGAACGTCATGTTCCTCCAGTTTGCGTACGACCCGGGCCACACCTGAAGACTTCTGGCCAATGGCGACATAAATGCAATGGAGGCCGGTCGTGCGCTGGTTGATGATGGCATCGACGGCCAGCGCGGTTTTCCCGGTCTGCCGGTCACCGATGATGAGTTCGCGCTGTCCGCGCCCGATCGGAACCATGGCATCGATGGCCTTGAGCCCGGTCTGGACCGGCTGGGAAACGGACTGCCGGGCGATGACGCCGGGGGCGACTTTTTCGATCGGTGCGGTCTTGGCCGTGGTGACCACCCCTCCGCCATCCAGTGGTTGCCCCAGGGGATTGACGACGCGCCCGAGGAGTTCGGGGCCAACGGGAACCTCAAGGATGCGTCCGGTTGCCTTGACCTCCTGGCCTTCGGTGAGTTGTGCGTAGGCGCCGAGCACCACCGCACCCACTGAATCGCGTTCGAGATTGAGCGCGAGACCGAATGTGCCGTCCGCGAACTCGAGCATTTCACCGTAGCGGACACCGCTCAATCCATAAACGCGGACGATCCCATCCGCCACACTCACAATGGTTCCGACCTCCCGTTCCGCGACACCTGCCTCGAACTTCTGAATCCGTGCCCTGAGCACAGAGCTGATTTCAGCCGGGCTGAGATCTCGAATCTCACTCATTCCAATCCACCTCTATATGCGTGCAGTTAAAAGACGGGATAAACGGTCGATCTGGCCACGGATCGATGCATCCCAGACATGGTCGCCAACCCGTAGTTCGGCGCCCCCCAAAAGTTCCGGATCCGTCCGGCAGAGCAGATGGACGTTCCGGTTGAATCGCGCCGCAAGCCGCGTGATCCAGGTCTGTCTCGCCTGCTCGTCAAGCGGAACCGCGGTCGTGAGCAGGCATTCGATCATGGATTGAGCACGCATCTTGAGGATCTGATACTCGGTTGCGATGTCGGCCACAACCGTGAGCCGGTCGTGCTGGACGAGCAGCAGGATGAAGTTGTGCTCCTCCGGATCCAACCCCTTGCCCAAGGCGAGTGTCACGATCTCGACCCGTTCACTCTGATCCATCCTTGGATGGGCGAGGATCCGGGAGACCATGGAATGGGCGAGGATCCGGGATAAGCTGGCCAAAAACTGCTCCCAAGGCTCCAGCCGATTTCCGGCTTGTGCAACCTCGAAAGCCGCCCGGGCATACGGTCGGGCCAGGGTTCGGCTCATTGGAGTCGCAGGGCCACGGACGCAAGCAACTCGGCATGACGAGCGGGATCAATTTCCTGGGCGATGATCTGGCGGGCCGCTTCGAGTGCCAGAGCCGCAACCTCCTTCTGCAGTGCCGTCCGCGCCTGCTCCCGTGCGCGTTCCAGTTCCTCGTGCCCGTGCTCGACCTCCCGGGCAGCCTGATCGATCGCCGTCTTTTCAGCCCGCTCGAGAAGCTCACTGGCACGGAGATGAGCGCCCTCCACAATGGTCTGAGCTTCGCTCCGCGCTTCGTGCAGAATGCCAACCGCACGCTCCCGGGCCAGTTCGAGATCGCGCACCGCGCGTTCGGCTGCCGCAAGACCATCAGCGATTTTCCTCGCCCGCTCATCCATGGCCCGCATCAAAGGTGGCCAGAGATAGCGCATGGTGAGCCAGACGAAAAGCGCGAATGCCACGATTTCTGCGAAAAAAGTCAGATCGAGGTTCATGAGTTATCTCCGCATCACACCGCGAGACGTCCGGGTACCCGGCTCGCATCCACGCTCAATGTCCGTGGTGTAGAAGTGTCAGAAAATTGGACACCAAGGGGTTTGCGAACAACAACAGGAGACCGAACACGACCGAGATCATGGCAACCGCATCAAGCAGTCCGGCCATGATGAACATGCGGATGGTCAGCATGGGTGCGAGTTCAGGTTGCCGTGCCACCCCTTCAAGAAAGCGTCCCCCGAGCACCCCGAATCCGATGCCGGTACCGAGGGCGGCCAACCCGAACATGAGGCCCGCACCCACTGCGGACAAACCCTGGATCAATGCGACTTGAGCAAGCATATTCACGTGACAGATCCTCCAAATAAAAACGGATGGGAAGTCTCTCTCAGTGGGTCTCGTGCGCCATGCTGAGATAGACGATCGTGAGCATCATGAAGATGAACGCCTGAAGCGTGATGATGAGCAGATGAAAGAAGGTCCATCCCAGTCCGGGAATCCAGGCGAACCACCACGGCAAAAGCGCTGCGATCAGGACAAAAATCATCTCTCCAGCGAACAGGTTGCCAAACAGTCGCAGGGACAGAGACAAGGGTTTGGCCAGATCTTCGATCAGGCGGAAGACGAGGTTGATCGGCGCGGCATACCAGCCGAATGGGCGGCTCAGGACTTCGCGCCCGAAACCCCTCACCCCCTTGATCTTGAAGCTGTAAAAAATCATGAGCAGAAAGACGCTCACCGAAAGGGCAAAAGTCAGGTTGAGATCGTTGGTCGGAACCGCCTTGAAATGAGGCGCACCGAAGGCATGGGCCAAGCGCGGCAAAAGATCGACCGGTAGCATGTCCATGAAGTTCATAAGCCAGATCCAGGCGAAGAGCGTCAGCGCAAGGGGTGCGATCAGGCGGTTACGCCCATGAAAGCTCTCGCGGACCTGCTGGTCGACGAATGCCACAAGAATCTCGAAAAAATTCTGCACGCGTCCCGGGACGCCGCTGGTCGCGCGACGAGCCACCACGATGCCGATCCCGCAAAAGAGGGAGCCCAGTGCAAAGGACACGATGACGGTGTCGAGGTGGATCGAGAGGAATCCCTGCCCCAGAACCCAGTATTTCATGTGCTCCTGGATGTAGTTCATCGGACTCATGCGCACTTCTCCGCGACCGGTTCACGCCCGATGGAACGGGCAAGCCCAAACAGAGCGCCCCCATGGATCACGGTGAAAAGTACAAACCCCAAGGCAAGCCCCTGGATTTGGACTGGTCCCGTCTCGAGTGCACCCACAACCATCACTGCCATGACCACCCATTTCACAACTTCCCCGGATATCCAGCGTCCGACGGCGTTCGCGCCCGGGCGACCGCCGAGGAAAATCCGACCGAACACAACATTCCCCAAGACCTGGATCCAGCCCCCGACCGCTACTGAGGCCGCAGTGCGGACACCCCAACCGCTCCAGACGCCGAGCGCCACGGCGGCGACAGCGACGGCCTCGACCAGGAAAAGCTCGGCGATACGTACTCGGTTCGCCTGCCAGGACTGCATGCCTCCCCACCCGTCGCACCACTTTTCTGGGATCAGCCCCGAAGCCCCGTGCGAACCCCATTTGAGCCCCGTATTGTAAGGGTTCGGCCGCTAGTTGTTCAAGCCCCGTCCTCATATCCCAGCCGGGCGAGAAGGGCATCGAAGTCATCCAGCCCATCGTAATGAATCACGAGGCGGCCCCGTGTCTGGCCCCGCTTGGGGGGAACGATTGCCACGGCACGGCCGAGAACCTCACCGAGGCTCCGTTCGAGACGCGCCTGATCGGGGTTGGGCTTCCGCAGGGCACGGGACCGGTGGGAGCCCTTGCCCTTCAGCCCTGCCAGGTAACGCTCGGTCTCGCGAACCGAAAGCCCACGTTCATGGATCAAACGGGCGGCCTGGGCCTGGCGTGCACCGGTGAGGGCAAGCAGGGCGCGGGCGTGACCCATCTCGAGCTGGCCCGTTCGCAGGAGCGCTTGCGCCTCCGGGCCGAGGTCGAGCAGCCGCAGGAGATTGGAAACCGCAGCCCGGGACCGCCCCACCTGTTCCGCCACCGCCTCATGGGTCATCTCGAACTCGTTGATGAGCTGTCTCAGCGCCCCAGCCTCTTCGAGGGGGTTCAGGTCTTTACGCTGCAGGTTTTCGATCAATGCCACCTGGAGCGCAGCCGCATCATCCAGGATCCGGATGAGAACAGGAATTTCAAGTAGGCCAGCGAGCTGAGCCGCGCGCCAGCGACGTTCTCCAGCCACGATTTCGAAGCGCTGGGATCCTTCCAGCCGTCTCACGATCACGGGCTGCAAAACCCCTTGACTCCGGATCGATTGCGCGAGTTCGGCCAGTGCTTCCGAACTCATGTCTTGACGCGGCTGGAAGCGCCCGGGAGCCAGCTGCTCGATGGGGAGATGGGTCAGGGCCTCGTTAATCGAGTCGCTCCCCCCGTCATCGCGTCCGAGGATCGCTGACAGCGGTCGGTTGAGGGCGCGGCGTTTGGATGGCATGGACCCTATCCTGATCGCTCGGGGGAAATCATTCTATCAGCCGATCCGGCATCCTGGGTCCAACCGGACCGGGTCAGCGCCTGAAGACGCTCCAGCCGCTCGCTCGCGAGTGCGAGATAGGCGAGTGCGCCGCGGGACTGCAGGTCGTAGCTCAACACGGGAACCCCGTGACTCGGAGCCTCCGCGAGCCGGATGTTCCGCGGGATGACGGTGCGGTAGACCTGCTCTCCGAAATGCAGGAGGAGTTCGGATGAGACTTCATTGTTGAGGCTGCTGCGTGCATCGAACATCGTCCGGAGCATGCCGTCGATGCGGAGTGCCGGGTTGAGTTCACGCTGGATCTCCCGGATGGTTCCGAGGAGCGAGGAAAGCCCCTCCAATGCGTAATATTCGCACTGGATTGGAATGAGCACCGCATCGGAAGCCACAAGTGCATTGACGGTGAGCACATTGAGGGCGGGCGGGCAGTCGATCACAATGTCGTGAAAAACCTCGCGTGCGGGGGCAAGGAGGGTTTTGAGGCGGTTTTCCGACCCGCCGCTCCGCGTGAGTGCAACCTCGGCTGCCGTGAGATCACCGGTTGCCGGCAACACTTCAAAGGAGGCCGTTGAAGCGCCGACCGGAAGGATGGCATCCAGGGTCGGCACACGCCCCGACAAAACGTCGTAGAGGCTCTTTTTGAGGCGTCGTTTGTCAAGCCCGACGCCAGTCGTGGCATTCCCCTGCGGGTCGAGATCGACCAAAAGCACCCGCCGTCCGTTGGACGCCAGCGCCGCGACGAGATTGATGGCGGTCGTGGTCTTCCCGACACCCCCTTTCTGGTTGGCGATGGCAAGCACCTGGCTCATGGCACAGTTTCCGTGAAACGGACGGGGCGATGGATCCGGTTCACTCTAACGCAGAACCGGCGAAAATGCGAAAGCGCCCCGGCATGGATCGGCCGAACACCCTTATCCGTACGGTGACGTGCGCTGAGAGACCGGTTCCTGATGCGCGGCATCCGTCAGACGCAAGTCGACCACATGGCGCTCGGCCAGAACTTCCGCGATCCTGATGCGCCAGAGCTTCTCCAGCCTGTATCCCCTCGGAAGCGATTCGATTTCTTCACGCGGAATCCTGCCCTTCATCGCAAGCCACTGCGTACCGGGACCCGCAAGGGGTGAAGAGACTTCCAGAAAATAGGCGATCGTCCCGAGCGCCCGGGTGATCAGTGTTCCGAAACTCGGACGGCTCGAGGCGCGCGTTTCTTCGACACGGGCGTTCACGATCTCGATATTGTCGAGCCCCAGTTGGCGCTTCGCATGAGCGAGAAAACGGGCCTTTTTGCCATTCGCATCGAAGAGCACGAACGAACGGGCGGGGAAGGCAATCGCGAGCACGAGGCCGGGAAACCCGGCTCCTGATCCAATATCGGCCACACGGGCGCCCTCAATGAGGCTCGTGACCGAGAGGCTGTCCAGAACATGATGGGTCCAGATCGCAGGCGATGCACCCGGCCCGACCAAGTTGTAGACCCGATTCCATTCCACGAGAAGTTCGACGAACCGTTGAAGCGCCGGGCGGATTGCGGGTTCCACCCTCTCATCGGAGAACGTGACGAGCGTGGGAGTGTCGAGCGGCGACTGGCGCTCGCTCATTTCGCGGGCGGCTTGCGCCCGAGCCGCTCCTCGACCGCGAGGACGTGGAGGGTCGTCGCGAGAATCGTGTCGGGGTTGAGACTCATCGAGTGAATCCCGAGCTCAACCAGAAACTCTGCCATTTCAGGAAAATCGGAAGGCGCCTGCCCGCAAAAACCGGAATGGATGCCATTGCGTCGGCAACCCAATACCGCCTGCCGGATCATCTCCTTCACACCGGCATCGCGCTCATCAAAATCGAACGCCACGATCTCGGAATCACGGTCGACCCCGAGTGTGAGCTGAGTCAGATCGTTCCCACCGATCGAAAAGCCGTCGAAACGCTTCGCAAAATCATCGATCAGGATCACATTGTTCGGGATCTCGCACATCGCGTAAATCTCGAGCCCGCCTTCGCCTCGGGAAAGTCCGAGTTCAGCCATCCGGGCAAGAACCCGGTCTGCTTCCTCCACGCGGCGGACAAATGGAATCATCGGAATGAGATTCGTGAGACCCATTCCTTCCCGCACCCGCCGGATCGCAGCGCACTCAAGCGCGAAGCCTTCGCGGTAGGCTGGATGATCATAGCGCGAGGCGCCCCGGAAGCCGAGCATCGGATTGGCTTCCACAGGCTCGAATGCGTGCCCACCTAAAAGCGAAGCGTATTCGTTCGACTTGAAATCCGACATGCGAACGACTACGGGCTTCGGGTAAAACGCCGCGGCAATGGTTCCCACTCCCTCGGATAGACGCTCGATGAAGAAATCCGCCGGCCGCTCGTAGCCTGCCACGATCTCGGCAATGGCGCGCCGTTCGTTCTCGTCGCTGATTTTTTCGGGATGGAGAAGCGCAAGCGGGTGGATTCGGATCGCACTGGTAACGATGAACTCCATACGCGCGAGACCCACGCCATCATTGGGCAACTGGCTGGTCTGGAAGGCGAGCGCGGGATTGCCGAGATTGAGCAGGATCTTCGTGACCGGACGCGGGAGTGTTGCATAGTCCGTCCGGTGCACGGTGTAGGGAAGTGCACCAGCATAGACGCTGCCAGTATCTCCCTCGGCACAGGAGACGGTAACCGTTTCGGCATTTTTCACCATCCGGGTCGCCTGCCCCGTTCCCACCACGGCTGGAATCCCGAGCTCACGCGAGATGATCGCAGCATGGCAGGTACGCCCGCCCCGATCGGTCACGATGGCCGCAGCCTGTTTCATCACCGGTTCCCAATCCGGGCTGGTCGTCTCGGCCACGAGCACGTCCCCCGGCTGGAAACTCCCGAGCGCCGCGATATCCTTTACGATCCGGACCTTCCCGGTCGCGATCCGGGTACCGACCGCGCGTCCGGTGACGAGGAGCGATCCTCGTTTTTCAAGCTGGTATTGTTCGACCACCTGGCCCGTTTTCCGGGATACGACCGTTTCGGGCCGGGCTTGGACCATGTAGAGCACCCCGTCCACTCCGTCTTTCGCCCACTCCATGTCCATGGGTCGCGCCTGACCCGCTTCGCGGCTGTAGTGGGTCTCGATCGCGAGCGCATAGTCTGCGAGCGTCAGCACGTCCTCGTCCGTGAGACAGAACTGCTTGCGTTCCGATACCGTGGTCTCCACACTTCGGGTCCCACCGGATCCGAGATCGTTTGTGGCGTAAACCATCTTGATCGCCTTGCTGCCCAGGCGCCGACGGAGCACGGCGCGATGCCCGGTGCGGAAGGTCGGCTTGAAGACGTAAAACTCATCGGGGTCAACGAGCCCCTGGACGAGCGTTTCCCCGAGTCCCCAGGTACCTGTGATGAAAACCACCTCGCGGAATCCGGACTCGGTATCCAGGGAAAACATGACGCCACTCGATGCGAGATCCGACCGGACCATTTTCATGACACCGATCGAAAGGCCGACCTTGAGATGATCGAATCCGTGTTCGGAGCGATAGTGAATCGCCCGATCCGTAAACAGACTCGCGAAGCAGTGCCGGCAGGAGTCGATGAGCGCCTCTTCTCCTGATACGTTGAGGTAGCTCTCCTGCTGACCTGCGAAACTTGCCGTCGGCAGATCCTCAGCCGTCGCCGAGGATCGCACCGCTACCGTGAGGGACGGCCCGTATTCCTCGCGAAGTTTGGTGTACGCATCAATGATTTCTCCCTTCAAGTCGTCTGGAATCCCCGCATCGTAGACAATCTGCCGGGCCCGCGAGGCACATGAGGCCAGATCCCTCACATCATCTGGCCGCAGTGCACAAAGGGCGCTGGTGAGCGCCTCCCAGGCATGGGCTTCATCGAGCACGTGGCGATAGGCATCGGCCGTAATCGCAAAACCATTCGGAACCCGTACGCCCTGTGGTAAAAGTGCCTGGTACATCTCGCCCAAAGAGGCGTTCTTACCGCCCACAGTCGGGAGATCTGACATCCTGATTTCACTGAAGAAACGGATATAGTTCGTGCCCACGCAACCCTCCACAGCCTTGGATGATGCGGATTTCGCGACAGCCAGCCGACCCGTTGAGGGGGGCTCCTACCTTGACGAACCCTGCGGGATGCGTCGCGTGTTGATGGCTCTCATTATAACCGTCAGAAGTGCACGATATCGCCCACGATGAACTGCTCGGCTGACACGCCGGGTGCGTGAACCAGCGGGACGGCGAAGGTCAGGTAATAAACCTGACCATAGGCACTCCGGAGATTGCCGATTCTGAGTCCACCTCCCACATCCTGATAGATCCGGCTCCAGTGTACGGGCGTGAGTTCCTGAATCTGGGCCCAGTCGGCATAGGTCACGAACCCCAGAACAAAACTGTGAAACAGCGTGACCGGCGTCACGATGCGATCCTCGAGCGTCGCGGTCCACATCCGGGTTCCCAGCCTGAAATAGTTGGGGTAGCCCCGCAACCCCTGGATCCCTCCGATATAAAGCAGACTCAGGGGATAGGGATGGACCGTGAACGCATAACTCGCATGGAGTACCCAGGTTTCATCCGGCAGATCTTGATTGTAATAAGTGGCTCCGAGTTGACCCGACTCGTTCTGCCACTGGCCGGATTGCCGACGCGCTTTCCAGGCGCCCGTCGCCAGCAACAAATCGTGACCGAAGAGGCGGGATCCATCACTCACGTCGAGATTAAACGAAAGGGAATCCCCGAGGCTTCCGAGCCAGCTCGGGTCATAACCCACTGTCCCCATCACGTTCCAGCCGAGATCGTAATCCTCGACGCGGTCGATCAGCTGGATGTTCTCGAAACTCCTGTACCGGTCCTGAAAGAGCTGCCAACCCACCGTCGGTCCCACCGCTCGCCGCGAGAGGAGGTCCAACGGCAAAAGCGGAACCGCATCCTCCCGGATCGGTGCCTCATACGTTTCCGAACTCCGGCTCCAACCGAGGTAGAAGCGTTCACCCGTGTCCTTCGCAAAAGCGATCAGGTGACCAAAGGTCGCACTCGCGGAGTTCAACTGATTGGGGACGGATTCGACCAGCACGCCATCCTCGTAGAGATCCAGATTCTCTTTCTGGGAAAGCCCTGTGAACGTCACTGACCAGGGATCGGTATCCCGGTAAAACGGACGCGCCACGGTCAAGAGGCGTTGATAACCGTCCGACAAGGTTCCATCGCTCACGAGACCACTCCAGCGGCTCCCGAAGATCTCGGGATCCTCATAGGCGTAGTCGGTCTCGGTCCGCTGGAGGGTTTTTTGCCAACTCACGGAGAGTGTCTTGCCCGTCCCGAGCAGGTCGGTGTCGAGCGCTTTGTAACGGATTTCGCTGGCCCCGCCGACATGGCTGAACCGATAGTCAAACTTGAGGGTCCAGGCATCTTTTTCGATCACGTTCACCGAGACCACACGGTGGTGGCAGTCTTCGGGCACGATCCGAACCGCACGCACGAACGGAAGTGCACGGAGGTTGCGCGAGGTCTCGTAGATGGTCCGTGCCACAACCCGCTCACCGCTTTTGAAGAGCAAGGCATCCCGGATCACGTAGAGCCGGGTTTTGGCGTGGATGAAATCCGCAGTGCGCGCATACCAGGTGTCCTGCCCGGGCCGGGTGCGGTCGAAAACATTGACCACTCGAACATGAATCCGCCCGAACCGATACCGTTCGGTTTCCAACCAGCGCCAGAGGTGGGCGTCGTAGAAACGTCCTGCGGTGGGATCCAATCCATTCGGGAGACCGGCTAGGCATCCTCCGGTGCCCTGACTGCGCGCCACCGGGTGGGCCTGGACAGCGCTCGACACGGTCACGAGGAAGCTGGCAACTGCAAAAAAGACCGCCCTGCCCAGCAGGGGAGAAAGCCGGTTCCGGGCTCTCGCCCCATCGTTCATTGTCCCAGCCCTTCCCGCACCGTGGACGGGATCGGTCACGCCGGGGCTACGCCTGCAAAGCCGGATGAGCCCCGTACGCGCGCACGGCGGATTCGACGGGCGTGTTCACAACCGTGATCCTCTCCTTGGATGCCTGCTGACAGGCCTCCGCAGGTGAGCGCTCAGTAACCGGATTTTGCAGCCGGGCAACTTCCAATCCGCTTCCCGATCACGTGAACGCGGTAGGCCATTTTCTCGGGTGCCAGCACGTGCCCGTTTACCCACTCATCGAGAGTGGTTTTCCGGTACACCGCCCGCCCCTGGCTAATCATATCCAAGCTCGCCGAATGGCATGCGGTGGTCCAGGTCAGGGTATTGCCCACCATCTGGTGGTTCGTCACGCGGCAAAGAGAAGCCATCTTTCCATGCGGTTTCATGGCTCGTGGCTGATGCGTGAGACACATCGTTTTCGACAGTCGTTTCATGATTGCATGCGAGGCTCCGTAGGTCACGACGTGGAGGCGCCAGAGCCCCGGGTCGAAGTAGGGATTCGCAACCGGTTTCGCGAAGCTTGGAACAGATGCTCCGAACGAAATTGCAAGGGCCCCCGCGATTGCAGCAACGGTATGGGTTTTCATAGATACTTTCCTCGGCATCATGGATGGATCGCGAGCAGTCCTTAAGGGTCCTGGCCGGTGCATGCCGGGGTGACCCGGTTGGCGCAGCCTGCTCACGCGCTTGCGACTCATTGTACTGGAATCCGTATCCGGAAGGCCGGGGGGGGATGGACGACGATTGCGGGGTCAACCAACGGGTGCCGGACACAGATGAAACGGCAGAAGTTTGACCTCTGCCTCAGGCAAATCTGTCTCCCAGTCCATCCAGCCCTCCCCACCCGGGACGAGCACAGGCCTAAACGCCGTGAGAATCTCCTCGAGCAGGATGCCGATCCTCTCGAGGGCAAACGCTCCGAACGGGCATGCGTTGGAACCCGAGCCGAAAAGCCACTCCGGCTCGATTGCTGGACGGCCGGGAAGGGGCGAACTGAACAGGGAACGGAAATTCCTGAAGCTCATGCTCTCATCGAGCAAACCCGGGCCGAACAGAAACCGCATCCCAGCCGGAATCCGTTCCGTTCCGAGCCGGAACTCATATCGCGTTTCACGGCTCCGCAACCAGAATGGCGGCAGGAGCCGCCAGGAGGCCACGATGAGGGGGCGAATCCAATCCCGGGGCGGACGCTTGAACTCCTCCCCATCGAACAGGGCTCGATTCACGATCACCCAAAGCGGGGACAGAATGGCCAGTTCCAGAGCGGGACCTGCATGCCAGAGCAGGGAGGAATCGGCGGGAGGGATCGGGGCATCCGTTGGGGACGGGGCGATGCCCTTCCTTCTCGCAAGCAGATGGCCCCGCGCGCGCGCGCGCGCCGTTTTTTCCCGGCGGGTCAGCGCGGTTGGCTGAAATGCCGATTGGTGCGCGAGATCGAGCCATCCAGAAAGCCAGCTCCGATCCGGATCTTCCTCGGGTGGCAGGAATCCGTGAGTCTCGAGGAGGAGGCTTGCGAACACGCGGATCTCCTTGGTAAGTGATCGGATACTCCCCGCTCGCCAGTTTGCGAGATACGCCTCGCAGCGTTTCCGCAAAACCGCCACGTCCCCAACACAGACCCCTTCGGCGGGTCGAGATCCCATGGACTGCAACCGATTGGGAGTCCAGGCCTTGCTCGGATCCAGCAATCCGGGGGTGAGCACGTCGGTTTGGGGGTGAAGGAGTTCATGGATCTGCTCAGGCTGCGTCACGCACCGGTATGGGTGTCCCCGGTGCCTGAATCCTGTCTCCCCGCGCGGGTCTTCGATGCAACGCGCGCGCAGGAACTCGAGCAGGAGTGGATCCCATGTGATGGCTCCGCCCTCGAGCCGATCCAGGGAACGTGCCATTTCGGGAGGAAGCCGGGCGGGTGGGGCGCTCATCCCTTGGATTCTCGCACTGTCGCCATCAGGATGCCCAATGGCCGGGGGGACCCGCTATACGGGGATGAGCAGGTCGATGAGTTCCGAGACACTCCGCTCGGCTTGCTCCTGCCACGACGGTTCAAAAAATGCGGTCAATGCCTGCGCACGACCCGAAGGGAGAGCACTGAGACTCTGCTTGAACTTTTCCCAAAGGAGCGGCCGGGCTTCCGCGCGCCGCTGGCGGTGACCAACCGGTACCTCGACTGCGACCCGTCTGCTCGTTGATCCATCCCGGAAACGGATCATGATTGCATTGCCGATGAAACGTTTCTCGGAATCATAGTAGTGGCGGGTAAACTCCGCATTCTCGGTGACCTGCATCTTGGAGCGGAGCGTATCAATCGCAGGATCGGAGGCGTTCACATCCTCGTAATCTTCAGCCACAAGCCGGCCGCGCAAAAGTGCGCTGGCCACGATGTATTGAAGACAATGATCACGATCAGCCGGGTTTCTCAAGGGACCGCTCTTGTCGATGATGCGGAGAGCGGGGCGCTGGGTCTCGATATCGATGCGTTCGATTTGATCGATCCGCTCCCGGATTTCCGGATGAAGGACGACGGCGGCCTCCGCCGCAGTCTGGCCATGAAACTCTGCCGGATAGTTCACTTTGAAGAGAATGTTTTCCATGACGTAGGAGCGGAGTGGACGCGCAAGCGCGAGCGCTTCTCCCTTGAGCACCACATCATTAAAACCCCAGCGTGGTGTGGTCAGCACCTGGGGATAACCCATTTCACCTTTAAGGCTCATGAGCGCGAGCTGAACCCCGCGGGCCGTGGCATCCGCTGCGGCCCAGGATTTGCGTGAACCGGTATTCGGAAAATGCCGGTATACCCGGAGACTCCCGCCATCTGCGAACGCACCCGTCACCGCACTCAGAACCTGTTTGCGGGAAGCCCCGAAAAGGCGCGCGGCGAGGGCCGCTGATGCGACACGCACATAGACCACGTGATCGATCCCAACCGCATTCAGGGAGTTGGTGAGCGCCAGGATTCCCTGAATCTCGTAGGCGTGGATCATGGCCTCGAGAAGCCGCCCGATGGTCACGGGATGGGCTCCCTCAAGCGACAGGGCGCGATTGTGGTAGTCCGCGACTGCGAGCAATGCGCCGAGATTGTCCGAGGGATGAGCCCACTCGGCCGCGAGCCAGGTGTCGTTGTAATCGAGCCAGCGGATGAGTGCGCCGGTATCGAATGCGGCCTTGATGGGATCGAGTTCGAAGCGGGTACCCAAAACGCGTGCGCCCAAAGTCACGCCCCCGCCCGGTATCCAGGGACCGAGCAATCGCGTGCAGGCAGGGTAGGCGAGGGCCCGGAGCGCCACGCCGATCGAATCCATGAGACTGAGCCAGGCCGTCTCATAGGCCGAAGCGTTCGCCTTTTCATCCGCAAAGACATAATCGACGATCGCGCTGCAGACCCGATCGGGAGACGGATCCAGACCCTCCGATGCCCACGGATCCGGGAGGCGATCTTCCGACGCCCGTATCCCGGGTGTCATCGTCCGGCCCGTACGGCCCAGGGACGCGGCGCGGGACCGATATATTCGGCATCGGGCCGGATCAAACGGTTGTTCGCACGTTGCTCGAATACATGCGCAGACCAGCCACTCACCCTGGAGCAGACGAAGACGGGCGTGAACAGGGTGGGTGGGATCCCCAGGAAGTGATACGCGCTCGCGCTGTAAAAATCGAGGTTCGGGAAGAGTTTTTTCTCCTCCCAAAGGACCTGCTCGATCGCCTCTGAAACCGGGTAGTAGCGGCGATCCCCTCGCGCCGCGCCGAGTCTTTGCGCCCAATCCTTGATGATCGTGTTGCGGGGGTCGTGATCCCGGTAGACCCGGTGCCCGAAGCCCATGATCTTTTCCTTGCGGGCGAGAGCAGCAAGCGTTCCGGTGCGTGCCGCCTCTGGGGTCTCATAGCGGCTGATCATCTCCATGGCGGCTTCGTTCGCTCCGCCATGGAGTGGACCACGCAGGGTTCCAATCGCAGAGGTGATGCAGGAATGGTAATCGGACAGCGTGCCGGCACAAACCCGCGCGGCGAAGGTCGAAGCGTTGAATTCATGTTCGGCATAGAGGATCAGGGAGACATCGAGCGCCCGGCAGTCGAGCGGCTCCGGCTCGCGCCCATGAAGAAGCGTGAGGAAATGAGAAGCGATCGACCTGCCCCCCTGACGAGTGTCGATCCGGCGCCCGTTCTGATGATAGTGGTACCAGTAGAGCAAAATCGATGGGAACGCCGCCAAAAGGCGGATTGATGCACCAAGCCCCGCCGAGAAATCCCGCTCCGGTTCGAGGCAGCCGAGATAAGAACAGCCGGTTCTCAGGACATCCATGGGGTGCGCTGTGGCGGGCAGCTTTTCGAGCAGCTCCCGCATGGGTTCGGGAAGCGCGCGCGCGGCGCCGAGCGATCGGATAAAAGCATCGCGCTCGGTGGCCTTGGGAGGCTCACCGTTCAAGAGCAGGTACGCCACCTCCTCGAACGTCGCGTCTTGGGCCAGATCCTCGATCGAGTATCCGCGGTAGGTCAATCCCACGCCTTCCTTGCCTACGGTTGATATCGCGGTCTGCCCGGCGGTCACACCAGCCAAACCACCTGCTTTGGAGGTCTCAGACATCAGTTCATCTCCTCTGGATTCGTCATATGTGAGGGGCCGTACAGTTCGTCGAGTTTGCGCTCATAATCCAAGTAGCTGAGGACCGCATAGAGCGCTTCGCGCGTCTGGAGCCGCCCGATCAGGGTTTTCTGACTGCCTTGCGCACGCAAAGTTTCATAGGTTTCCACTGCGGCCTGGCTCATGGCGCGAAAGGCGGTCAGCGGATAGAGCACCATCCGGATCCCCGCGGAACGAAACTCCTCTAGCTCGAAGAGCGGCGTCCGCCCAAACTCGGTCGCATTGGCCAGGACCGGCACCTGCATCACACCCGTAAGCGCTCTATAATCCGTGAGCGCGGGCAGCGCTTCGGCGAAAATGGCATCGGCTCCCGCTTCGACGTAAGCCGACGCGCGTTCGATCATCCCGGTCAAACCCTCGGACGCAAAGGCGTCGGTTCGCGCCATGATCATGAAATCAGGGTCCGTGCGCGCATCCACCGCCGCCTTGACCCGATCCTGCATCTCGCCGACCGTGACGAGCTTTTTACCCGGGCGGTGCCCGCATCGCTTCGCCGCAACCTGGTCTTCAAGATGTAAGCCTGCGACTCCTGACCGAATCAACTCGCGCACGCACCGGCCGATGTTGAACGCTCCGCCGAAACCGGTATCGCCATCGACCAGAAGCGGCGAATCCGTAGCCTGGGTGATCCGCCGGGCTTCCTCCACCACATCCGTCATGGTCGTGAGAGCGAGATCCGGGAGCCCGAATGCAGCATTGGAAACTCCCGCACCGGAAAGATAGAGTGCCCGAAAACCCGCTTCACGAGCCAAAAGCGCGCAATAGGCATTGATGGTGCCCACGATCTGCAGCGGGCACTCCGCAGCCAAGGCAGCTTTCAGTCGCCATCCCGGGCTCACCCGACTTCTCCGGTTGGAATCTACCCTGATTTTACACCGGATCCCCCTGACGGCTCTTCCCCGATCGCGACCACCACGCGACCGACGATCCGATTTTGGATCCAGTCCCCGAACGACGTTGGGAGTGCGGCGAGGGAAATGTGCTGCGGTGCAATCCGGTCGAGGGCCCGGGGTCTCGAGGCGTGCGCGAGATCATGCCAAAGTGCCCGCCTCGCCCCGGTTTCGACCTCAGTCGAGTTGATGCCGATGAGACTCACCCCACGGAGGATGAAAGGGAAGACCGTCAACCGGAGGTCGGCGGATGAGGCCATCCCCACCGCTGCGATCGCTGCGCCGCGCCGCGCCGAGCGAATCATCCAGGAAAGAGCGTGACCGCCGACGTTGTCGATGCCCGCTCCCCAGCGCGCCGGAAGCAGCGCTGGTTCGCCAGCTTCCCATGCTTCCGGGCCGATGATGTCTACTGCCCCGATCGCGCGGAGATACTCCTCGCAGCCTCTTTTTTGGGTCAAGGCCGAAACCGCATAGCCCGCCTCCCGCATGAGGTTGACCGCGAAACTGCCCACTCCACCGGTCGCTCCACTCACAACAACCGGCCCGTCTCCGGGCCGGAGCCCGAACGCCTCAAGCCGCCTTTGGGCCAAAAGCGCGGTGAAACCGGCAGTGCCGATCTGCATGGCGGCGTAGGTCGTGAGACCCGGATCCAGGCGAACCAGGAGATCCGCAGGAAGTCGGGCGTATTCTGAAAATCCGCCATCGCGGGCCTCCCCGAGCCCGCCCCCGACCGCGACAACCCGGCACCCGCACGGGAAATCCGGATCCTCGGAAGTGATCACCTCGCCCGCAAGATCGAGCCCCCCGATGACTGTGGGCCGGCGCAGGATCTTGCCGGCTCCAGTCGCGGCCAGCGCATCCTTGTAGTTCACGCTCGAATAATGGACACGGATTCCGATCGGACCCGGATCAAGATCGTCCCAGTGGATCTCCTCGAGTTCCATGCGGACGCCAGATCCGGTCTGGATCAGGCGCAGGGCCCGGAACGACCGTGTCGGCACGCTCACCGGCTTGTGTTTGCCATCCAGTGATCGACTCCCGCCGCATTCAACGCAAGATCAAACGCGAGGAGATCATTCAGTGCCACCTCGGGATCCGTTACGCCGTGTTCCGCAAGGCGTTCCCTGGTGTGGGCCCGAAGGGCCTCGTGGATCGCGTGGCGCCGGTCTGGCCGATCAGCGAACTTTTGTCCGATCGATACGTAAGCAGCAAGCTCCGTCTGGAGGGTCTGCGCCAACTCGCCGAGTGAGGTTTCGAGAGCGCTATAGTGCGCGATGAAAATCCGGCGTGGCCGGGAACCCATGATGCGATCGATGGACATCCGCGCCGGTTCCGGGTCGAACTGGGTGGGCGTCGTGGTCGGGAAAATGAACCGCCCGCGCCCGGTTTCAAGCTCGCGATAGGCAATCCCGAAGTTGTCTCCGGCAAATACTGAATGCGTGGAACGGTCCCATAAACAGAAGTGGTGGCGGGCATGTCCCTCGGTATGCCAGATTTCAAGTTCGGAGCCTCCGAGACGGATGACTTCCCCGTCCGCAACGCTACGGATCCGATTTTCGGGCACCGGAATGATCTGGCCAAAAAGCGCGGCAAAGCGCTCTTCTCCGTACACTTCGCGCGTCCCGGCCTCGAGCTTTGCGGGGTCGATCATGTGCCGCAGACCGCGCGGGTGAACCAGCACTTGCACGTTCGGAAGCTCCCGAACGAGCCGACCGGCTCCACCGGCATGATCCAGATGGACGTGGGTCAGAAACAGAAACCGCACCGAGGCCACCCCGACCCCCAAAGCATCGAGTGCACGCATCAGATGGTCAACGGAATCGTTCGAACCGACATCGACGAAAGCGGCCTCACCCGAGCGGATCAGGAGATGGCTCGCCATGAGCCCCGGGCGCACATACTGCGAATCGACTGCGTAAATCCCGCCGTCACAAGTGTCGATACCGAGGGGGCGGGCCGGATGCCCCAGGCTCACTTCGCGCCTCCCGCCGCTGCCGCGACCTGCCGGGCCAGCTCAGGCTCGAGCGTCTCCGGACTCACATCGGAATCCCACCGGGCGGTGAGATTCCCCGAGCGCCCGATCAGGAATTTCTCGAAGTTCCACCGGATATCCCCGGGATGACCCTGCGTGGGATCGGTGAGCCACCGATAAAGCGGGTGGCGAGTGGGTCCGTTGACCTCGATCTTTTCTGTAAGCGGGAAAGTGACTCCAAAACGGGTCTGACAAAATGTCACGATTTCGTCCGCTGTGCCCGGTTCCTGACTTCCAAACTGGTTACAGGGCACACCGATGAGCGTGAAACCCCGATCCCGGTACTCGCGATAGAGCACTTCAAGTCCCGCGTACTGGGGGGTGTAACCGCAATGGCTTGCGACATTGACGATGAGCAGAACCTGACCTCGATAGTCAGCGAAAGACAGAGGGGGACCCTCGATGGATCGAATGCTGACCGAATCCAGACGCCCCATCACTTAGCATCCTGTCTTAAAACGACTGGTGACTCCCCTCGATCCTGAGGCACAGGAGGAACCCCTCCCTCCGCAAGGCGACGCAGATGGACCAAAAGGAGGGACAGGCCCGCTGGCGTCATGCCCGGAATCGTGGCAGCCGCATCCAGGGTCGGGGGACGCTCGAGGCGAAGCTTCTCGGCGAGTTCGCGCGACAGACCCCGAACCTGCGAATAGTCGAACCACACCGGGAATGCGCGCGCACCCTCGCGCGCTAGACGGGCATGCTCGATTTGCTGCCGTTCGAGATAGCCTTCATAGCGGATCCTGATTTCGATCCCGAGACCGATCCGGCCAGCGCCGGGACCGGCTCCCGGGAAGGTCATCAGGCGCTCGTAGCTCATCTCGGGCCGGCGGAGGAGCTCCACAGCGCGGACGGGTTCCTCAAGACGCATGCCAAGCTGCTCCGCCCGCTCCCCAACGAGCGGATCTTTCGGATCGAACACAAGGCCCTCGAGGCGCATCCGTTCGGAGGACAGCGCGCGGTATTTCGTCTCAAAGGACCGAAAACGCTCGTCATCGATCAATCCGAGTTCACGCCCGCGGGGTGTGAGGCGTTCGTCTGCATTGTCCTCGCGCAGAAACAGGCGGTACTCCGCTCGGCTCGTGAACATGCGATACGGCTCTTTGGTTCCGCGAATCGTGAGATCGTCGAGAAGCACACCCAGATAAGCTTCCTCGCGTCCGGGAAACCAGGGTGTCTCCCCCTGGATCCGTCGGGCGGCGTTGATGCCGGCGATGAGCCCCTGCGCAGCGGCCTCCTCGTACCCGGTGGTCCCGTTGATCTGCCCTGCGAAAAAGAGATTCCGGATACTCCGGGTCTCGAGCGCATGATCGAGATCGCGTGGATCGAAGTAATCGTATTCGATGGCATAACCCGGTCGGGTGAGATGAGCCCGCTCGAGACCCGGGATGGTCCGTACGAACGCGCACTGCACATCGAACGGCAGACTGGTCGAGATGCCATTGGGATAGAGTTCGTGGGTTTCAAGCCCCTCCGGCTCGAGGAAAATCTGGTGCCGGGTTCGGTCAGCGAAACGGGTGACCTTGTCCTCGATGGAGGGGCAATAGCGTGGACCCACTCCTTCGATCACGCCGGTAAAAAGTGGCGAGCGATCGAGATTCCGGCGAATCAAATCGTGTGTCTCAGGGGTGGTATAGGTGAGATAGCAACCAACCTGGCGCAGATCCACTGGCGCTTTCGGGTGAAATGAAAAATAGGGCACAGGCGACTCGCCCGCCTGGATTGCGAGACGTGTGAAATCGACACTTCTGCCGTCGATCCGGGGTGGCGTGCCGGTTTTGAGCCGGCCGACGCGAAGATCGAGATCCCGAAGCCGCTCGGCAAGTCGATTGGAGGGCGCATCACCGAATCGCCCACCCGCCGTCTGGGCTGCGCCCACATGAATCCGCCCGCCCAGAAAGGTCCCGACCGTAAGGATCACAGCACCGGCGTAAAACCTGACCCCCATCTCGGTCTCCACTCCGACCACACGGTCGCCTTCAACCAGGAGGTCAGCCGCGAGCTGTTGGAAGAGGGAGAGATGGGGCGTTGATTCGAGCCTGCTACGTACGGCTTGCCGGTAGAGGCTCCGATCGCACTGGGCCCGCGTCGCACGCACGGCGTATCCCTTGCTGGCGTTGAGCGTCCGCCAGTGGATCCCGGCCTGATCCGCCGCCTCGCCCATAACACCGCCCAATGCATCGATCTCCTTGACCAGATGTCCTTTCCCGATTCCGCCGATCGCGGGATTGCAACTCATCTGACCGAGCGTTTCGATGTTCTGGGTGAGCAGCAGGGTACGCGAGCCCATGCGGGCTGCCGCATGGGCCGCCTCCGTTCCGGCATGTCCACCTCCGACGACGATGACGTCGAATACGGAGTCCGGTCGATTCACTCGTTCGCCAGGCAACTTT
>JAJZBR010000008.1 GCA_021798795.1 Pseudomonadota bacterium | reverse complement strand
CGGAAGGAGATGAGCGTGCCGAGTCGAACTCGTTGCACGCCGCGTGCCTCGCTCCGATAGTAGGAACTGCCTCCTAGATTCGATGCACACCCGGCCAGAAACGCCAGAATCGGTAGCAGAATCAATACCTTTTTCATACTCCACTCCTAAAAGTAAGACGCGAGGGAACTGCTGATAATCATAGCATACGCATTCGTCCAAACGCCTACGTTCACAATGGGTTGACACCGGCAGGCTGGCAGGGTTGCCCACCGGATCTGTCACATATTTGTCATGACAAGGTTGTATTTTTGTCTCGCCTTTGAAACGAGAAAGTCGCAAAATGCCTGTCACAACCGATCAACCTGGTTTTTTTCACGCTCCCGCTTGGTGTGGATTCTTCTGTTTTTCGCTCCTCGCCGGAATCTCCCTCTGGCCGGTAGCCACTCGCGCCAAGCCCAATCACCCGGCACCGATCGTGCTACCCGGATTCGGAACCCTCACCGGGGAGTTCCGGGATTATGACTTCTCCCGCTGGTATACGAGTCCCTCTTCTCCGGCCAATCAGCATGCGAACGCCTTGGGCGGACTTTTCAACTTCCGTTCGATCCGCTTCGCGGGGGGATTCCGGGCCGGTTTGAGTTTCTATGATGCCACCGACATCTTCGGGCTGAACGACACGCAGGGAAGCTACCGTTTCCTCGACACCACGCTCTATGGCACCCAGTCGATCCAGAGTCTCGGCCAGGCCTTCCTCTCATACCAGAGAGGATCGCTCATGGTGAAGGGAGGGGCAGAAGAGATCTCGACACCCTGGATGGGCGCATCCGACAGCCGCATGGTCCCGGCCACCTATGAGGCGATCCTGTCACGGTGGCAGGTCCGGAGCGGGCTTTCGGTCGAGGCCATCCGTGAGTTTCGCTGGAAGAGCCGGACCTCTTCGCGATTTTCGGCAACGACACTTTACAATACCAACGGTTTCGCTGGCATCTACGGGGGCGAGCCGAACGCCCAGGTGGGATACGAAACCAATCCCGGAACCCTGGCGCTTGGCACCGAGCTCAATCGATATGGCATGCAAGGCGGGCTCTGGTATTACCATTTCTATGGACTCGCCCAGATGGTCTACGGAAGCGATTCACTCCACCTGCCGGTCGACCGGAACCTTTCCCTGTCGCTCGCCATCCAGGCGCTCCACGAGTGGAGCCCGGTCACGAACCTGCTCCATGCGAGCGTTTCAAGCACAGCCTATGGCGCCTCGCTGGGTTTTGGATCACATACCAACCGCCTGACCCTTTCTTTTGACCGGATCCCGGTCAACCCTGCGGCATTCCACGCAGGCGACCTCGCCTCCCCCTATAGTGCAGGATATGCGACCGACCCCCTCTATACGACTTCCATGATCGCGGGCCTCGTCGAAAAATCCTCGGGGGAAGCCGCAAAAATTGGTTGGGAAGATTTTATGATGGATCACACGCTGCGTCTCATCCTGAGCGAAGCCCGCTATTGGACCGGACCGGCTTTTCCGGACACCAGCGAGACCGATCTCGATGCCACCTGGTTCGCCCGAGGTGCACTCAGGGGCTTTTCGCTTCGCAATCGCCTGGGGGTACTCAAGGGATTGAATGGACAGGATGGCTCTCCCAACCTCGGGACTTTCCTTTATGACCGGATCATGGTCACCTACCGATTCTGACAACCCCTCCCGCACGCCTCACCCGGTGTGCGGCAAGCCCCGCCGTTTAGGGCGGGGAAGGCTTCCGGCACGGTGCGGAGAATCCTGTCGTGGCGACTGAGCAGCGGCGGCCTGCCGCGTTTGAGCGCGGTAGAAACCTCAGCCCGTGCAGGCCGGAGACGGTGCCAAGGAACTATCCCGGAGTCAAACCGGTCACATCCTGCACTACCCTGCGTGATGAAAGCACTTCACCGAAAGCGCACCCGGTCGGATCGCGGACCCAATCGCTTACCACTTCAAGGATTCCCTATGGGGCATTCCACCTCCAGGCTCAAAAACCACACGGGCCGCCCCATGTCCGTCCGGATCTCGGGATGGATCTTCGCCTTGGGTCTCCTCGCACCGAGCGCGTATGCGCACGGCCAGACGACCCCCGACCCCAAATCGGCTCCGGTCCATCTCGCGAGGATCCGCGTAAGCGGATCGAGCCTGGTTACGGCGAGCGCACGGACCCCGACCCCGGTCTATGTGATCAAGGGCTCGGCACTCAAAAGCGAGGGCTATGTCACGATCGGGGAGGTGATCTCGCGGCTTTCTTTCGACGGATCCGCAGCGAGCTCCGCCTCCGCCTTCACGAAGCAGTTCACGAATGGGGGAGAGGCCAATGTGAGCCTCCACAGTCTCGGCCATAACCGGGTACTCGTACTCGTGAACGGGCACCGTTGGGTCAGCGGACTCAAGGGCGATGTCGACCTGAACAGTATCCCGCTCGCACTGGTCCGGCGGATCGAGATCTTAGACGCCAATGGCGGGGCCCGCTATGGATCGGGAGCCATCGCAGGCGTGGTCAACATCATCACCCGCAAGAACTACGACCACTCGACGCTCTCCCTGCAGAGCGGGATCTATGAGGGAGAGGGCACCTGGGACGGTGCAACCCAGGGTCTCTCCTTCACAACGGGGGTGACGGCCCGGCATGCGGGACTGCTCTTCGGCTTCACTTATTTCAACCAGGCCGGCATTCCCGCAGGAGACCGGACGATCTCGAGCGAGCCGATCGCGGGTACGGGCGTCACCCGGGGCAGTACAGCCACTCCGCAGGGAACATTCGAGTTCACGCCCCTGTCCGGCCCGCTCACGAACTCTCCCCTCTGCCCGCAAAGCCAGGGGAAACCACTCTGCGATCTCACCCCGCTCCCGGGGACGAACGGGGCCAGCCTATCCGATTTCGCACCCTTCACGTCCAGCGAACGATTCAATCCGGCGCCGTTCAACGAAATCCTCATGCCCCAGGAGCGAACGAGTTTCTACATTCATGGCTACCGCAGACTCGACTCGAATCTCGAGGGCACCTTCACCGCTTTCTACAACCGCCGCAACTCCTCGCAGGCCGCCTCTCCTCCGCTTCTCTTTCTCGGCAAGGACGGATTGCCGGTGAATATCGCCGCCAACCAGGCCTACAACCCGTTCGGTACCGCACTCAACGCGAGCGGGCCGGGTGCCAATCTCATCTCGCTCGGCCGTGCCATGATCGAAGATGGTCCGCTTCTCTTGGCCGAACAGGTCAACATGCTGCGCCTGTCGGCCGGGCTCCGCGGCCGCTTCGGTCCGGCACGGGACTCCTGGCTTTGGTCTGCGTATACGAGCTACAGTCAGAACGACGTCACGGACACGAACGATGGCCGCTTCAACCTGGCCCATCTGCAAAACGCACTGGGATCGCCTGCAACCTGCGCCCAGTCAATCGGCTGCGTTCCGCTCAATCTCTTCGGCGGCCCGGGCACCCTCACCCCCGCCATGCTCAACTACATTGCCTTTACCGAAGTCAATACGATCGATAACACCCAGCGCGTGTTCGGTGTCAACCTGTCCTCCCCGGGACTCTGGAATGACGGGGCGGGCGTGATCCGCATCGAGGCTGGTTATGAATATCGCGACCATGAAGGCGTGTCGAATCCGAATCCGATTGCCCAGGCTGGCGAAGACAGCGCAAGCCCGGGAATACCCGTACTGCCCACGGTCGGCAGCTATGCTACAAACTCGGTCTTTGCATCCGCGAACCTGCCTCTGTTGCGTCACGAACCCGGGTTTCACAACCTCATGCTGGATGTGACCCAGCGCTATTCGCGCTACAACACCTTCGGATCGATCCCGCTCACCCAGCTCGCTCTTCGCGACGAGATCGACCGCGCCTGGACCCTGCGCGCGGTCTGGGGCCAGAGCTTCCGCACGCCCGATCTCCACGAGACCAATGCAGCACTCATCGAAGAACCGATCGCAGTCTCGGATCCCTGCAGCAACTACACACACTCGGGCGTGCCCACCGCAGTCCAGGTGGCCTGCAGCCGGGCCGGAGTTCCAGCCAGCTATATCCAGCCGGATGCCCTGGTTAACGAGCTCACCGGTGGCAACCCCACCCTCGCTCCGGAAACCGCGATCAACCGGACCCTGGGCTTCGTCTGGGCACCCCCCGATCTCCCGCTTGATGTCGAGGCAGACTATTACCGGATCACGATCACAAACGCGATCGGCGCACCCGGCGCACAGGAAATCCTCTACGGCTGCTATGAGTCAGGAGACCCATTCGATTGCAACCGGATCACGCGCGCGCCGGGTGGCACGCTTGGACTTGTGGACAATACCGATGCCAATCTGGGCGGGATCATGACGGACGGAGTCGACGCACTCGCGCAATATCATTTGCCCCAGCTCCCGATCGGGGATTTCACCGCGAGTCTCATGGTGAGCTGGGTGCACAACTATCTTGAAACCACGCCCGCCTTCCCGAGCGGCACCACCACGACTAACTTGGTCGGCGTTGAGCGCGGCGGAACCTCATTTCCACTCGGCGTCCCGCGTCTCAAAGCGACCTATGTGCTGGCTTGGAACCGGCAGCCCTGGCTTGCGAGTCTCGACTTCCGCTATATCAGCCCGCTCACGGAATCCTGCAGCGATTTCCTGAACGGCACGCCGGAGAGCTTGACCAATCTCGGGATCTGTTCCGAACCCAACTACCAAAATAACGCCCGATCCCAAAACGTGCTCGGCAGCACGGTCTATACCGATCTCCAGGTGGGTTACGAGCTTGCGCGCTACGATACGGTAATCCGTGTAGGCGTGAGAAATCTCCTGAGCCGCAACCCGCCGGTTTCCACCCAGCAGGTCATCGACAGCTACGATTCCTCCATCTATGATCTCCCGGGCCGATTCATCTATCTCAACGTGACAAGTGAGTTCTAGGGGGGATCGATGCCCGGTTTCAGGTTACGGGTCGAGTTCGGGGGACGTAGAATAAGACATGTGAATCGCCCGCAAGCCGAGTAGCGGGTTTCCTCGTGAGGAATCGATGAGCCACATGCGACCGGGGCCGCTTCCTTCTCTGGCCGATGGCGAATACGGTTTTGACTCGTTTCTTGAATCGGTTCGCTCGTGCCGGCATTGCCAGGGACTCATCCCGGAACCGCGCCCCATTCTCCGGGCCCACCCCGAAGCAAGCCTGCTCATCGTGGGACAGGCGCCCGGCCGAACCGTACACCGGACAGGCATTCCCTGGAATGACCAAAGCGGCAAAACCCTGCGCGAGTGGATGGGAATCGACCGGGCGCATTTTTATGATCCGACCCGGGTGGCCATTCTGCCCGCAGGTTTCTGCTACCCCGGCCACTCGGCACATGGGGATCTCCCCCCGCGGCCGGAGTGTGCCAGACTCTGGCGGATGCCTCTCTTAGAACGCCTGCCCGCGATCCGCCTCACGCTCCTTCTCGGCCGCCATGCACAAGCCCTCTACCTCCCCGAGACCCGGCTACTCAGTCTCGCCGATACCGTCCGGCAGGCGACCCGCTGGCTCCCGAGCCTCTTCCCGCTACCGCATCCCTCCCCACGCAATCGCCTCTGGTTCAGGCGCCATCCCTGGTTTGAAGCGGAGATCCTGCCCATTCTGCGTGATCTCCTTCGGGGGTTCTGGAAAGAGGCTCCACGAGGGCGGTTGGGGTTGCGGGCCCGCATCCCCTCAGCCTTCCCCCGTCCTGGCGTTGCGCCATCATGATCCCGCTCTTTCATGTGGATGCATTCACGAGCGAACTCTTTCACGGCAATCCGGCAGCTGTCTGTCTCCTCGATTCCTGGTTGCCAGATGAGATGCTCCAGGCTATCGCCTTCGAAAACCAGTGCCCGGAAACCGCCTTCATCCTGAATGGCGAAGATCCGTCTCCCCTGCGCTGGTTCTCGCCCAAAACCGAGGTTCCGCTCTGCGGGCACGCCACACTCGCTGCAGGCTTCACCCAGCTCACGCTCGCGCCCGAGCGTTCCCGGGTGGATTTCACGACGGCGAGCGGGCTGCTCTCGGTCGAACGGGCCGGCCGGCACTATGCGCTGGATCTGCCGGCCCTGCCGCTTGGCAGCCCGATGAACGAGCCGGATTCCCTTTTACTCAGCGAAGCGCTCGGACTCAAGACCACCGGTCTCTTCTATGAGAATCCCCGGCACCGGGTATGCGTCCTTGCGGATGAGTCTGCCGTGGTTGGGATCCGGCCTGATTTTTCAAAGCTCATGACGGGTAACGGTCGCGACGTTATCGTTACCGCTCCAGGACAAACGCACGATTTCGTCTCGCGCTACTTCGCACCGGCACTGGGTATCCCCGAGGATCCGGTCACGGGATCCGCTCATGGGCTCCTCATCCCTTACTGGTCCGGACGGCTCGGCCGCCCGAGACTTCGCGCATTCCAGTGTTCCGAACGCGGTGGCGAACTCACGGGGGAAGTACACGGCTGCCGCGTGCGCCTTGAGGCCGATTGCAGGCTGTACCTCCGGGGTGAAATCGCGCTCGAACCCCCTTCCCGCTGAAGGTCGCCCCGGGGCGAGCCAGCCGCTCAGGCAGGGCCCGGCGTGCGGAGGCGGTGGGTGCGCCGCCAGATGAGGTAGACCGGGATACCGAGAAGGGTGAGCGCGAAACTCAGGATGACATCATCCGGCTTCTGCCAGGCGGCGCCCACGAGGACCAGGAGCGAGGCCAGGAGAAAGATGGCCGGTACCACCGGATATCCCCAGGTTCGGTAGGGTCGGTGCACCCCGGGGCGCCGGATTCGAAGCCAGAAGAGACCACAGACAGCCAGCATGAGAAAGGGCCAGATCCCGAGAACGTAAGCGGAGGCAAGATTGGCAAAACTCCTCAGGCTCACAAAGATCATTGCAAGCACCGCATCCATGATGATGGCAACCCAGGGCGTATGGAAACGCGCATGGGCCTGTCCCACCTTGTGGAAGAACAGGCCGTCCTCGGCCATCGCATAGAACACTCGCGGATCGGACATGACGCTGCCGTTCAACGATCCCAGGACCGAAACCATGACGAGGAGTGCCACAACAACCTTCGCCAGGGATCCACCGATCGAACCCAGCGCGGCCACAGCCACCGAGGGATGGCTTGCGACACCCGCCAGGGTGAGGACGCGAAGGTATCCTCCGTTGATCACAAGGTAGAGGAAAAGGACGAGGAGGGTACCGGTGATCAGGGAGAGCGGCAGGTTGCGTTCGGGTTTGCGCATCTCTCCGGATAGGGCTGTAAGATTCTCCCAGCCGTCATAGGCCCAGAGCACGGCGAGGAGGGCGAGAATAAAGCCGCCCGAGGCAGTCGAGACCGGAACCGGATGAACCGCCCCGCCAGAATAAGCTACGGGATGGATCCAGAACCAGAGACAGAGCCCGAGGACGAAAAGCGTCACGAGCTTGATCGTGCCAAAGAAGTTCTGGACGAAGGCGCCCATGCCGACCGAACGCAGCTGGATGGTGGCTACCATCCCGATCAAAGCCACCGAGGCCAAGTGACGAGCTGCGGGATCCAGAGGAACAAAAGTCGCGAGATACTCGGAGAAAATGAGGGACTGGGCGGCCCAGGAGATCGGGTCGGTCAAAAGCCACATCCAGCCGAACAGGAAGGCCAGGGGTTTGCCGAACGCCTCGCGGATATAGACATAGAGCCCGCCCGCCCGCGGGTACATCGCAGCAAGTTCGGCCACGGAAAGCGCCCCGCACAAAGCGATGATGCCACCGATCACCCAGACGAAATAGAAATCAACCCTCGAATGGACATCGGCTGCGACGAGCGCCGGTACGCGATAGAGCCCCGTGCCAATCACGATCCCCAAAACGATCATGACGCCGGTGAATGCCCCGAGGCGACGGGTGAGACCCGGCTCAGGCGGAACTTCGATGGGATTTAGGATCGACATATCAGTTCTCCACCGGATCTTTTTCGATATCCCCGGCGCGGATGGACAGGCGCTCGTTCCCGTAAGGGGTCGAGACCTGCCAGCTGAAATCCACTCCGTCTGTTTCGGAGAAGCGGCTTTTGATCACAAGCCGGATGAAGCTTCCTGCATGGAGCCGGATGGGATTTTTAATCGGCATGTAAATCTGCTCCCAGTGGGTGGCGGGCGCATCCGGCGCGGTGGACAGGCTGATTCCCGCTACGAGTTCAGCCTCCCACCAGAGCGCAAAGCCGTGGAGCGTGAACCCCTCTTCGAGATTCCACTCGAGGCTCCCCTCGCGACGCGCACGAAAGCGTTTCGTGAAGTCGACCCGGTCCCAGGCCTGGGGCTCTGGGGCCCCCGTAAAATCGGACTCCAAAAAAGTGCGCACATAAAGATTCTGCCGGCTGAGTGACACGAGCGGCGCACAATCGAGACCCAGGCTGCCACCACTCCAGGGATCGAGCTCCACAAAGTAGCGCCTCGAACTGACCGGTCGGGCATAGAGCGTGAGCGCCCGGGGGATACGGATCCCGCCGGAGGCGAGAAACCGGCGCGCATCCCATAAAACTTCTCCGATTCCCTCTTCCAGCGCGAGATTTCCGAGCGTTTCGGAAACGATGATGTCATGGGGTCCAGGATCGATGATCGCGCGGGAATCTTCGGGATAGACCTGGATACGGGTCATGCCGTTCGCGCGCGCCACCCGCTCCGAGATCTTCGCGAGGGATGGCACCCGCTCGTAGAGCGTGACCGTCCGGGCCCCGAGTTGATGCGCCATGAATCCGATCCAGCCCGTGCCGGAGCCGAGATCGCCAACCCGGCTCACCCCGGGCACGATCACCCGTTCGAGCGCACGGCGAAACGCATCGCACCGGATCGAATCGGCAGCCAGCCTGCGGTGATAATCAATGAGCACTCAGGGTTTCTCCTGCCCGCGAATCGCACCGCGATCCGGGGGGTGGGGGGGGCTTGACATCGTTCGGGCGTTCATTATGATCAATACGAGGTGGGACTGCATGTCATGAACGATGGGCACCCGAAACTCTTGATCCGGCTTCTTTGGGCAAGCGCGATCCTGTTGCTCGGAGGATGTGCCACAACTCCTGAGCGGCTCCTCTCTTCCCGACCCGCCACGCAGCCGATCCGCCCGCTCTGGATCTTCCAGATCACTCTACCCGGCGTGCTAATGAGCCCCCGCCACGAGCTCGTCGTCCCGATGGATGTGACATTCATCAATACCGGCCACACGGTCATCCAGGGGGTGCGGTTCACCTTCACCGCCTATAACAGTCTTGGTCTGCCGCTACTCCAGCAATCGACCGGCCGGCAATGGGCCCTCGCGCTCGATGCACCGGGGCCCTTTGCGCCTGGTTCCACCTACGAAATCGATACCCAGCCGCTTGGGTTCCCGAGCATGGGAACCTCCTGTGTCGAACTCGAGGCACTCACGATCGCGCCCGCTCACGCCCCGCCGTTCCGGGTGACCGGTGGGAAAACCCTCGCCACCTACCTCTCTCCCACCCTCCGCGGGGGTTGCCGCGATCTCGGCCCCGCAGTCTATCTCCTGCCCCAAGGCAGTGGCGGCGGCTGAGCTTGGCATCCGGCGGCCCCGCCGGTTCTAACGAGCGATCGCCGAAACCTTGCCTTAAGGCTTCTTGGCGGTGGCGTTCAGTTCCTTGAGGATCGTCGCGGTCAGAATGTCCGAGCGGGTGGCATAGATCGTCCCCTCCCCGGTATCGAAGATAATGGCGAACCCATGGGTCTTCGCGTAATGCCGGATCAGGCTGATGAGCCGGTGCTGGATCGGATTGAGGAGGGCGTCGCGTTTGGCCGTAATCTGGTTGTGGGTTTTGAGATAGGTCGCCCGGAGCGCGAGTTCACCACGCTGGAATGCGGCAATATCCTTTTTCTGCTCCGCCTTGGACTCGTGCGGCAGGTTCTTCTGGAGGAGCGTCCGCTCTTCGGTCAAGCGCTGCTCCGCGCGTTTAAACGCGGCAGACTGTTTCTGGACATAGGCTTTAAGCACCTGGGCAGCCGCCTTCCCCTCAGTGGAGTGGGCAACGATGAAGCCCAGGTTGACGACGCCGATTCGTTCGGGCTGGGCTGAAGCCACGCCGGTGAGACAGGTGAGCGATCCGCATAGGGCCAGGATCAGCGGGACGGAAATCTTCTGCATGGATTGGGAACTCCGCGTTGTGGGCTCGAGAGGTCAGTCGGGGATAGAGGTTCCCGCCACACCAGAACCGTACAGGGTGCGGGCGGACTTTCCCCAGAGACTAGTTTAACGTAGCCGCACGTGGTTGTCTGTGCCGGTATCCGCAGCCCCCACCGCCGGGTTTTCTGGAACCCTGATAGGCTCGAGGGTTCAGTTCACAGGATGCGGGCTGCTTTTGCTGAAAGTGTCGGTGCAAACTCTTGATGGACAAATGATCCCACGCGGCCGTTCACAGACTGACCCGCCTCCCGAGACCCGAACCGCGTGGAAGACCGGATAGAATGAGTCCATCAGGCACAAGCCAGGTTTCCCATGCCCATTACACTCGCGAGCTGGAACGTCAACTCGATCCGCGCGCGAATGCCGCAGATCGAATCTTGGCTCGCGAGCCGGCCGGTCGATATCCTGGCGCTCCAGGAGACCAAGGTCCCCGACCCGCTTTTTCCAGCGGAATACTTCCGCGAAAGGGGATTCGTCCCGGTCTATCGCGGGCAGGCGGCATACAACGGCGTGGCCATCCTGAGCCGGGAGCCCGTCAGCTCGGTCGCGGCCGAACTCGGCCCGGCTTTTACCGACTGCCGCTTCCTGTCAGCGGCGACAGCCTTCGGTTTCCATCTCGTGAACCTCTACGCGCCGAACGGCGACACGCTCGAATCCGACAAATTCAACTATAAATGCACCTGGTATGGAGCTCTCCTCGCGCGCATCCAGGAACTGCTCCGGATCCATCCGCACCTCGCTCTCGTCGGGGATTTCAACCTCGCACCGGCCGATCGGGATGTCTACGATCCAGACGCCTTCCGGGAATCGGTGCTCACCGACCGGCGCATACGCAACTTCCTTCAGGAACTCGAGGCACTCGGATTCGTCGATACCTTCCGCCACCTCTATCCGGATGCGATCGCCTACTCTTGGTGGGATTACCGCAAGGGGGCCGCACGGCGGGGTGAGGGCCTACGCATCGACCTCATCCTGCTATCCCGAGCCCTGCTCCCGAAGCTCCGGCACGCGGGCATTGCGGGCGACATCCGATCTTTCCCGCGCCCCTCGGATCATGCACCGATCTGGGCCGAGCTCGATCCATGAACCCAGCCACCCGCCTTGAAGAGGCTCGGCTCGAAGGCGACCATCGCACGCTCCACCTCCGATTTTCCGATGGGGCCACCTTCGCCCTGCCGAGCCATTACCTCCGGGTCTTCAGCCCATCAGCCGAGACCGGCGCCGCGCTCGGGCGCGACCCCTCGCTCCTTCTCGTTCCCGATCGCCCCGTCGGAATCGCTGCCATCGAAGCCGTGGGCCACTATGCCTTGCGCCTCCTTTTCGACGACGGGCACGCGAGCGGGATCTATGCCTACGATTTCCTGCGCGAACTCGGCGAAACCCGAACCGAACGCTGGGCGCGTTACGAGCGTCGTCTCCTAGATGCCCACCGGGCGACCCACACGGAGGGGGACCCCCCTCATGAACCAACCGGACACTGATTCACTCACGGATTTCGGATTCGAGTCGGTCTCGCCCGCGGAAAAGACCCGCCGGGTTCGTGCCGTCTTCGATTCCGTAGCGGACCGCTACGATCTTATGAATGATCTCATGTCACTCGGCCTGCACCGTTTCTGGAAAGGGTTTTTGGCAAATCTCGCGCGCCCCTCGCGCGAGCATCCCCGCATCCTCGACCTGGCCTCGGGTACCGGTGACCTCGTGCGCACCCTGAGCGGCGCAATCCCGCATCCTGCCTGCCGGATCGCCTCTGACATCAACTTCGAGATGCTCCGGAGGGGTGCCCGCAAACTGGGCGAGGGGGCGCGGTTCGCCGGGGTCTTTTGGGTCCAGGCGGATGCGGAACATCTGCCGTTCGCGGATCGCACCTTCGACCTCGTCACGATGGCCTTCGGACTGAGAAATGTCACGCACAAGGACGCGGCACTCGCGGAGATCCATCGCGTCCTCCGGCCGGGTGGATCGACACTGATCCTCGAGTTCTCCCATCCGCCGAGTCAACCCGTCCAGAAACTCTACGACCGATACTCGTTTGCGGTCCTGCCTCGCCTGGGGCGTCTCATCGCACGGGATGCGGATAGCTACCGCTACCTGGCCGAATCGATCAGACGCCATCCGGACCAGTCCACGCTCAAGCGGATGATGGAGGAAGCCGGCTTTGCCCGTGTCGACTACTTCAACCTGAGCCTCGGCATCGTGGCCCTGCATCGGGGATACCGCCTGTGAATCCTGGATCCGCGATCAAGCGGCGGATCGAGCAGGCGCTCGGGCGGGTGGTGGATCGGGCCCTGCCTGATCCGGATGCGCGTGCAGCGCTTGCCGGTCGACGTCTTGCGATCCATGTTTTGAAACCGGAGCTCGACATCACCCTTGTCTTCGGACATCTCGGGCTGCGTCTCGAAGCTCTGCCGGAGGAGGCACCCGATCTTTCACTGACGGGATCAATCGGCGATTTCCGCGCCCTCGCCAAGGGAGAAAATCCCATCGGGTTAAAAGTGGCGGGCGATCTCGGATGGGCCCGAACCGTGGAATCCATCGCACGAGAACTTCCGCACGATCGGAATGGGATCATCGCCCTGCTTCTGGAACCATCTGCCGCATCGTTTGCAAACCAGGGAATCGATGAGGTGGAATCGGTCGCGCGCGACTGCGCGCTGGCGCTTCGTCCACGGATCATCCGCACACTGACTTCCCTAGGTCTCGGTGTCGAACGGCGTGACAGTTTGCACCTCGGCGATGCGATCGATGCACTGACCCGGGCGGTTCATGACCTCGAGACCCGACTGGCCGGACAGAAGGGCCCGGAAGCGTCATGAGAGCCGGGCACGGATTCCGCCTCATTTGGATCCAGTGGATCCTCGTCAAGCACGGACTCGATGATCTTCTTTTCGAATGGACCCCCCTGCATCACATCCGCCCGGTCAGGCGTCTGCTGCCCTGGCATTGGCGGTTACGCACAACCTCCCTCGCGATTAGGCTGCGCCTCGCGCTCGAGGATCTCGGCCCGCTCTATGTGAAGTTCGGGCAGGTTCTCTCCACCAGACGCGATCTTCTGCCGAATGACTTCATCGATGAACTGACCAAACTCCAGGATCGCGTGCCACCGTTCCCTACCTCACTCGCCCGGAACGCGATCGAAACGGCGCTCAAAGCCCCACTCGCCACACATTTTGCATACTTCGATGAAACGCCGCTCGCTTCGGCATCGATCGCGCAGGTTCACGCAGCCACCCTTCACGATGGGAGGGAAGTGATCGTCAAGATCATTCGCCCCGATATCGAGCGCCTCATCGCTCGCGATCTCACGCTCCTCGACCAGCTCGCCGCCTGGGTCGAACGCTACTGGGCGCCCGGAGCCCGGCTTCATCCACGCGCCATCGTCGAAAAGTTCGCCCAGACGCTCCGGACGGAACTCAACCTTCTCGAGGAAGCCGGACATGCGAGCCGGCTGCGGCGTAATTTCCAGGACAGTGCGATCCTGGGTGTCCCGCAGATCGTCTGGGAACTCACACGTGAGCGGGTCATGGTCCAGGAACGCATGTATGGCATCCCGATCCACGACTTCGACACGCTCAAGGCTCACGGAGTCGACCTGAAGACGCTCGCGAAACGTGGCGTCTCGATTTTTTTTACTCAGGTCTTCCGCGACAACTTCTTCCATGCCGACATGCATCCGGGCAATCTCTTCGTGGATGCGTCCGATCCGCACAATCCCCGCTATCTCGCCGTCGACTTCGGCATCATGGGCTCGCTTTCGGAAGAGGATCGGCACTATCTCGCGGCCAACTTCCTCGCCTTTTTCAACCGCGATTATGGCCAGGTGGCGAGACTGCACCTTGCTTCCGGCTGGGTTCCACCCGGTACTCCGATGGATGAACTCGAAGCGGCCATCCAGAGCGTCTGTGAACCGATATTCAACCGTCCCCTGAAGGAGATTTCGCTCGGCCAGCTTTTGATCCGCCTGTTCCAGACTGCGCGGCGCTTCGAGGTGGAACTCAAGGCGGAGCTCGTGCTGCTCCAGAAAACACTCATTGCCGTGGAAGGACTCGGACGTCAACTCGATCCGGAACTCGATCTCTGGAAAACCGCGAAACCGCTTCTTGAGAACTGGATGAAGAAGGAGGTGAGCCCGCTCACCCTCCTCAAAAAGAGCATCGACAACTGGCCCGCGATCGCTTGGGGGCTCGAACGCTGGCTCGACGAGGCACCCGTCCGCCTGAGCCATTCTCCCCACTCGGACCGGGCGGGGACCCCCGCCAAGGGGAATGGCGTGACCGCGCCCAGACCGCGATCCGCCGCCATCCGGCTCGGGATTGCCGCCCTCACCCTCGCAACCGGGATTTCCTGGGAAGCACTCGGACTCACTCCTGCGTTTGCGGGGCCTGCCCTGCTCGGCCTCGCAGGCGTTCTGCTCGTCATCCTCTGGTGGACGACCTGAAACCGTAAACGCGTTTCCCGAACGCACTCCGAATGAGCACGCATCGATTGCCTCGAAAAAGCGGTTCGCGAACCCGTTCGGATCCTCGGACCGCATGCGAGGCCCACGCGTTTTGGGACGGGCATGCATTCAAAACGCGAGCGGGGGAAGCTGTCTGACCCACCCATCCCACGCATCTGCGCGATGGATCGACTGGTTTTCGTTTGGGGGCGTGCACTCAGAGACGATCACTCTGGTCCGAGTCTGCGAAGACCGCAACGTCCGGTACGTCCCCCTTCTCAAGCATCATGACCTTGAAGAGCTCGCCGGATTCATGGGGTTCAGTGAGCCTCAGGATCTCGCGTGACCGGGGCACCTCATCGACTCTGCCAGCCGGGTCCGGCAACCCCGGGCGAGCGGTCTCGAGAAGCCCCGCAGCGAGCAAAAAAGGGGCGAGGGGAGCATAGCCTGAGAGCGCCCAGCCGAGACGCTCTCCTGCCTCGGCCAGAGCGGTGAAATCCACCATGGCCGTCACATCCTGCACACCCGGGGCATAGAGGGGATCGTCGTGAACCAGCTGGTGCAGGTAGCACTGGAGCGTTCCCATCGAGCGCTCTGGATGATAATAGTGGCGGCGGCTGTGCCCATAGTCGATGATGAGGGCGGCGCCGTCGCCGCATCCCGCGAGGATCCTTCCGAGTTGCGCTTCGAGCGCGGGGTTACATTCGGTACGGTAGCAAACCGGGAGCGGACCCACCTGTGCCTCGATCCGCGAGATACAGGCTCCGACGGATGCGCGCAAAGGCAGTTTTTCGAGGGTGGGGCACCCGGCACAGATATCGACCCCCCATTCCACCCAGCCGGATTCACTTTTTTCCACAAGGGCAACCGGCCAGGCATCGACAATCTCATTCATGACGAGCATCCCGGACCAATCGGTTGGCGGACTCTCGCACCAGACGAACGGCAATGCCCGATCGGGGAGGCAGCTCGTGAGAAGCGCCTGCTGCATCGGCCAGAGACCGCGATCCGGCTCGACCAGAACATAGTGCTCCAACTCCATCCCGATCTGCCCGAGTGCACGGACCAGGCCTTCGGCGAGGCGGCCGGATCCGGGACCGACTTCGATGAGTGTCCGCTTGAGTCCCGCCGCAAAACAAGGCGCCAGAACCCGCGCGAGCGTCTCGGCAAAAAGCGGTGTCGTTTCTGGCAAGGTCACGAAATCACCCTGGGCGCCGATCGGACTTTTGCCTTGCCGGTAATAACCACTCCGGGGATCATAGAGGATCGAATCCATGTAGCGGTCGAAATAGAGGGGCCCTTCCTCCCTCCGGATCTCGGCGAGGCGCTGGATCACAACACGCCGTCTCTCCTCTTCCCCGTGTGTGAGCCGCGGCAAATCCCTTATCCGGAATCCGAGACTCATACCCCGCCCCGCGTCGTGTTCATGCTATCGTTCCGTTGCCGCTCATTTCCGCTATGCTAGCAGAGCCCCGTCGAGTTCCTGGACGCAATCCCATGCCCCCCTCCGCATCCCAGGCCAAAGACCCCGACGCGCCGGTTGCGCTCATCACGGGTGCGGCGCGGCGCCTCGGCGCATCGATTGCGGCAACCTTGCACCACTCGCAGATCCGCACCGTCGTGCATTATCGTCACTCCGAAGCGGACGCCCTTGCCCTGGTCGCCTCCCTCAATCGCCTCCGGCCCGACTCCGCCCGTGCGATCGCGGCCGATCTCACCGTGAACGGAGAGATTGAACCGCTCGTGGAAGCGGCCCAGTCCTGCTGGGGCCGGCTCGATATCCTCGTGAACAATGCCTCATCGTTTTATCCGACACCGCTCGATACGCTCGATGAAGCATCGTTCGACGAACTTGTGGGCACCAATCTCAAGGCCCCCCTTTTTCTATCCCAGGCAGCCGCCCCCTTCCTGCGGGCTCATCAGGGATCGATTGTGAACCTGATCGACATTCATGCAAGGCGTCCGCTCCGGGGCTATCTCGTCTACGGTGCAGCCAAGGCGGGACTCGAGATGCTGACCCGTTCCCTTGCCCGCGAACTCGCCCCCGACATCCGTGTGAACGGTATCGCACCGGGATCGATCCTCTGGCAGGAGACCGGCGTGCCGGATACCCTCAAGCGGCAGATTCTCAAACGAACCCCGCTCGGCCGTCTCGGTACGCCGGACGACATCGCCCGTGCGGTTCTTTTTTTGGCAAGGGATGCCCCCTATGTGACGGGCGCCATCCTGCCGGTCGACGGCGGGCGGAGCATCGGCTGGTAGCGGAGTCTGCCTCCTCAGACGGTCGGGAATTCCCGAGCGCGCTCCAAAACGACCCCGACACTCGACACGCCGCGCACCGCTCCGGGCTTGGTCAGGGCGATCCGGACCCGCCGCGCACCGTAGCCATCGAGAATGAGCCGCGCTGCCGCCTCCGCGAAAGTCTCGACGAGTGCGTAAGATCGCTCCTGTGCGAGCGCCTGGAGTGCCTCCGCGACCGCCTTGTAATCGATCGTGTCCGCGAGCCGTCCGCTGGCGGCGGCCGGCGCCAGATCGACTGCGATCTCGATGTCGAGGAAGAGTCTCTGGCGCAGAGGCTGCTCGTAGGCATGGACGCCAATGGTCGCCTCAAGCGCAAGTCCGCGGATGAAAATCTGGTCGTCCATGGTCAGTCTCGTGCCCCGGGCGGAGTCAGGGACTCAAGACCCCAGCGCGTTCGCACCGGGACCGCTCCCCTCGGACGTTCTCCCGCATGGAATCTGAGCCAGGCGACGTGCGCGATCATGGCGGCGTTGTCGGTGCAGAACTCGAGGGGCGGGAACACGACCCGGATCGCGGCGGCAACCCCCCGATCCGAAAGCTCACGCCGGAGCCGTTCGTTCGCGCTCACGCCGCCGCACACCACGAGTACCCGGTGACCGGTTTGCATCAGTGCACGGAAACTTTTTTCAACAAGCACCTCGACCACGGCCGCTTCGAACGCGCAGGCGAGATCCGCACGGTCGGGGGGGGTCGGCTCGGGCAACGCTTTGAGCGCATAGAGGAACGCTGTCTTGAGACCGCTGAAGCTCATCTCCGAACCGGGCTGATCAAGCATGGGGCGCGGGAGCCTGTAGCGTTCCGCCCGCCCACCCCGGGCGAGCCGCGAGAGCGCCGCCCCTCCAGGATAGGGCAGCCCGAGCAGAATGGCAGCCTTGTCAAATGCTTCCCCGGCCGCATCATCACGCGTTGCACCGAGCAACCGGTAACTCCCGAGCCCCAAAACCTCGACGAGCTCGGTATGCCCACCCGAGACGATGAGCGCGACGAAGGGCGGTTCGAGGCGCTCGGATCCCAAGCCTCCCGAGAAGACATGCGCCTCAAGGTGATGAATGCCCAGAAATGGAATGTCCCGTGCGAAGGCCAGGCTCCCACCCAGGGCATGGGCAACGTGAAGCGCGCCGGGCAGACCAGGACCCGCAGTGGCGGCAACCGCCGTAAGGTCTCCGAGCCCTACTCCCGTCTCGAGGAAAAGCCGTTCGATGAGCGGCAAAAGGTCCCGCGCGTGATCGCGTGAGGCGAGTTCGGGAACTACCCCGCCAAAGGCCGCATGCCGGGCTTCCTGACTCCGTACGAGATGGCCGATGAGCCCCCTTTGGTCATAAAGCGCGGCCGCGGTCTCGTCACAGGAGGTCTCAAGCGCGAGGAGCGTCACGCCCGGATTTGGCAATTGCATGACATTCGGGTAAAATACCACGTTTTACCTTTCCCCTAGCTTCGAGGAGCCCCCGTCCGCCCATGCCCACGATCCGCATCAAAGAAAACGAACATTTCGACGCCGCACTCAGGCGTTTCAAGCGGGCCTGCGAAAAAGCGGGAATTCTTTCGGAGTTGCGTCGGCGCGAGTTCTACGAGAAGCCGACCCAGGAGCGCAAGCGCCGTCGTGCCGCCGCGGTGAAGCGCCACATCAAAAAGAGTGCGCGCGACGTCTCACGGGTCGCCCGTTCCTTCTGACATCATCTTGCCGCATGTCGATCCAAACCCGGCTGGCAGAAGACATCAAAAGCGCCATGAAGGCCCGTGATGCGGTTCGTCTCGGAACCCTCCGTTACACGATGGCCGCAATCCGTCAGCGCGAAATCGATAGTCGGCACGAGCTCGATGAAGCAGAAGTGGTCTCGATCCTGGACAAACTCATCCGGCAGCACAGCGAATCCGCGACGGCGTTCCGGGCCGGGAACCGGCCGGATCTCACCCAGGCTGCCGAGGCGGAAATCGTACTCGTCTCAAGCTACCTGCCTCCGCGTCTGTCGGATACGGAACTCGATCTGATCATCGATCAGGCGATCGGGGCGTTGGACGCCCAAAGTCTGAAGGACATGGGACGCGTGATGAACCGCCTCAAGGAAGAACTCGCCGGCCGTGCCGATCTTTCAAAAGTGAGTCGCGAGGTCCGGTCCCGGCTCGGCGGTTAAGAGTCGGGGCGAGCCCGGGAATGGCGAGCGAAAGAATCCCACAGGCATTCATCGACGAAGTGCTCGCACGAGTCGATCTTGTCGCATTGATCGGAACGCGTGTCGAGCTCAAAAAAACCGGACGCGACTTCACCGGGCGCTGTCCGTTCCACGAGGAGCGAACGCCTTCCTTCACCGTGAGCCCGGCCAAGCAGTTTTACCACTGCTTCGGCTGCGGTGCGCATGGCAGCGCCCTCGGGTTCCTCATGGCCTATGACCGGCAGAGTTTCCCCGATGCCCTTCAGGCCCTGGCCCACGAGGTTGGGCTCGAGCTGCCTGATCGGGCTCAGACGAAACCCGATCCCGAGCGCATCCACGCACTGGCTCTGGCCGAGGAGGCCGCCGCGTTTTTCAGCGCTGCGCTGAGACAATCCACACGCGCCCAAGCCTATCTCGACCAGCGCGGGGTGAGCCGCGAGATCGGGGACCGCTTCCGGCTTGGCTATGCCCCGGGTGGGCGGGCACTCGTTCAAGCGCTCGGTTCGGACCCCGAGCGTCTCGCGGGCCTGGCCCGGATCGGACTCAGTGCGAACCGCGGTGACCGGTTCCGCAACCGGCTCATGTTCCCGATCAGGAATGCGCGTGGAGAAGTCATCGGTTTCGGCGGGCGGGCGCTTCAGTCCGACGACCAGCCCAAGTACCTGAACTCACCCGAATCCCTGCTTTTTCATAAGGGTTCAGAGCTTTACGGACTCCATGAAGCGCGCACCAGTGCCGGACGGCTCGAACGCCTGATCGTGGTCGAGGGTTACATCGACGTGCTCGCGCTCTCCCAGTCTGGATTCAGCGAGAGTGTTGCAACGCTTGGGACCTCGCTCACCGCGGAACAGGTACACAAGCTCATCGGAGTCACTCCCGAAGTCGTGTTCTGCTTTGACGGCGATGCGGCCGGGCGCCGGGCCTCCTTTCGCGCACTCGAGATCGCACTGCCCTTCGCCCGCGCCGGTCTGAACTTCCGCTTCCTCGGTCTGCCCGACGGGGAAGATCCCGACAGTTTTGTGCGCCGCGCGGGCTCCGAGGCGTTCCGCGAGCGACTCGAGCGCAGCCGCAGCCTGTCTGAAGCACTATTTTTTGCTCTGGAAAAGCGCTTCGATGCGAAGAGCATCGAGAGCCGGGTCGCGCTCGCGCGCGAGGCCCAAAGGCTCGCAGGATGCGTGACGGATCCCTTGTACCGCGAACTGCTCACACAGGGGATCACCGAACGCTTTCACCTTCCCGCCCGCTCCATCACCTCTCCCAGAGCGCCCCGCGTACCTTCAGGAAACCCTGCCCGGGCACCTCGCGTCGCGCGCGGCCGGGGTGGGCTCGTCCGTCAGCTCCTCACCCACCTGATCCACCAGCCGAGCCTCATCCGTCTCCTCCCGCCCGCTGCCGAACTCCAGACGTTTCCGATGCCCGGCTTGGATCATGTGGGCAACATCCAGGCCGCCTGGATTGAGCGCGGCGGCTTTTCGACAGGACGGCTGCTCGAATATTTCCGGGGAACGGCGACAGGGGCCATTTTGGAGCAGCTCGCAGTTCCGGCCACTCCGCTCGACGAAAAGGCGAGCCAGGAGGAAGTTTTGGCGCTCGTCGAACAAATCCGGACGCAAAATACCACCCAAATTAGGCTCGAGGAGCTCCTCACGCAGTCCCGGGAACGCGACTTGACTGTAGAAGAAAAAAAGGAATTTCAATCACTTGAGCTGATTTTGAAGCGCTCGCCCAAGACCCCGGGTTGAGATATCCCAAAAGGGTGGGTGAATCTTCCGAAGCGCGTTATAATTACAGGTTCCGCTCCACGTTTTCGAACCCAGAGGTTGCCTCTCATGAGTGATGACCGCAATACCCAGCTCCGCCAGCTCATCGCCAAAGGGAAGGAACAGGGTTACCTGACCTACAGCGAGGTCAACGATTTCCTGCCGCGGGATATCGTCGATCCCGAGCAGCTCGACGAGATCATTTCCGTCATCAATGACATGGGTATCGCGGTGCATGATACCGCGCCGGATGCGGCGCTTGAACTCCTTTTGCTCGCCGATCATCAAGTCAATGAGGACGATGAGGCCATGGAGGAGGCGGCGGCGGCACTGGCTTCGGTCGATTCGGCGCTCGGCCGGACCACGGATCCGGTCCGGATGTACATGCGGGAGATGGGGCAGGTGGACCTCCTTACGCGCGAAGGTGAAATCGGGATAGCGAAACGCATCGAGGAGGGGCTCAATCAGAAATATGCAGCCCTTGCGACTTTCCCCGGCGTCATCGGCCGCTTCCTGACCGAGTATGCGCTGGTGACGACAAACCAGATCAAGCTGGCAGAACTCATCCAGGGTTTCCGTGATCCGGAAACCGGTGCACCACTCTCGGACGACAATGCCCAGCCTATTCCGATCATCGAACTCGGCAGCGACCCTTCTCCGGAAGAGGAAGATGAACTCGCTCCCGTCGCCGAAGAAGAGGACCCGCCTCAAGTGGGACCGAACCCGGAGCTCGCGGCCGATATGATCCGCAAGCTCGAACGCGCCTACGCAAAAGCCTACCGCGCACTGGCCGAAAGCAAGCGGGATAGCCGGACCTTCAAAACCCTGCATCAGGCCGCCGTGGCCCTCCAGCGATTCCGGCTGACGCCGCGGGCCATGGAAACGCTCACACAGACCCTGCGCCAGACGATCGAAAGCATCCGGAAGATCGAGCGCGAGATCATGCATCTTTGCGTCGAGCGCGTCGGCATGCCCAAAAAGGATTTCATCAAGAGCTTTCCGCAGCAGGAAACTGCAACCTCCTGGATCGATGCACATATCCGCGCGAAACGTAAATGGTCCACGGCGCTCCGCGAAATCAAGCCAGACGTTCTGGGTCTCCAGGAACGCCTCATCGCGATCGAAACTCTCCATCACCTCAAGATCGCTGAAATCAAGGAAATCTACCGTCAGATGATGATCGGGGACACCAAGGCCCGCCGCGCCAAGAAGGAGATGGTCGAAGCCAACCTGCGCCTCGTGATCTCGATCGCGAAGAAATACACGAATCGGGGATTGCAGTTCCTCGATCTGATCCAGGAAGGCAATATCGGCCTCATGAAGGCGGTCGACAAGTTTGAGTATCGCCGCGGCTACAAGTTTTCGACCTATGCGACCTGGTGGATCCGCCAGGCGATCACCCGCTCCATCGCGGATCAGGCGCGCACGATCCGCATTCCGGTCCACATGATCGAAACGATCAACAAGCTCAACCGGATCTCGCGCCAGATGCTCCAAGAGAAGGGCCGCGAACCCACCCCGGACGAGCTCGCGAAGCGTATGGACATGCCCGAGGACAAGGTACGCAAGGTCATGCGGATTGCGAAAGAGCCGATCTCGATGGAAACCCCGGTGAGTGACGACGAGGATTCACATCTGGGCGATTTCATAGAAGATGTGAACATGCCTGCACCGATCGAACAGGCGACCTCCGAGAGCCTGCGCCATACGACGCACTCGGTGCTCTCGACTCTGACCCCACGTGAGGCCAAGGTGCTCCGCATGCGATTCGGCATCGACATGAATACCGATCACACGCTTGAGGAAGTCGGCAAACAGTTCGACGTGACCCGCGAACGAATCCGGCAGATTGAAGCCAAGGCGCTCCGGAAGCTCCGGCATCCCTCTCGCGCCACCCGGCTCAAGAGCTTTATCGACGAATCCTCTTCCTGAGGGTGGCCCGCCCCGGATCAGTCGTCCGACCAGATCCGGATCAGGTTGGCGTGAATCTTGTTCGCGAGCCGGGCCTCCTCCGACTGGGGCGCTCGATCCTGCACCCAGCGCATAAGTCTCAGGAGATCCGCGATGAGATCCCGCTTGCTCTCTTCCCGGATGAAGCTCTGAACCGTCGTGATGGCCGCGACGCGGGTTCCGCGCGTCACTGGGTTCACGCGGTGAAGGTAGTACGAGGGGTAGACAATGGCCTGCCCGGCCTCAAGCTTGAACCCTTCCGCGCCGTGTGGTGTTTCGATCACGAGTTCCTCGTACTCGTCTGGGCGGTTCACGAACAGGGTGATTGAAAGATCCGCGCGCATTTTCCCGCCCGAGGGCCCTGCAACGAGCGGGAAGTCGACGTGATCCTGATAGAACATCCCCACGTCATAGCGATTGAATAGCGGCGGCATGAGTGTCTTCGGCAGGGCGAGAAACTGAAATAGACTGTGGCGCGAGAACGCATCCAGTACGATCTTCCGCAGCGGCTCGATCCGGGTGTCACTGTTGCTGAGCTGCAGGTTGTGCTTGCGTCCGCGTGCACCCGGTCCAGTGGTTTTCGAGCCATCCTCGAAAGGCAGTGTAACGATCCCCTGATATAGGGTTTCGCATTCGGCAAGCGTCAGGACTTCGGGCAGAACGCAAATCATTTATTTCCATATGTAATCCGGTGCAGAAAGTCGTCGTGCGCCACCCCCAAGTGTAAGCGGCTTGACAATATTTAGATAATCGTCTAAGTTTAATTCCCATGAAACAGCAGGATCTCTTCCGCGCGCTGGCTGACCCGAACCGCCGACGTATTCTCAAGGCGCTTCAGAAAGGTTCGATGACCGCGGGCGAAATCGGGGCACTCTTCGCGTTCACGGCCGCCTCGCTCTCGCATCACTTTTCCATCCTGAAGGCAGCCGACCTGGTCCGCACCGAGCGGCGAGGACACCATATCGTTTATTCCCTGAACAGCACCGTCTTGGAGGATGTCTCGCGCATGGTGCTGGACCTTTTCCCCCTCACGAGGAGATAGAAACCATGACCTTCAAACGTGCCAACCTGGCGGGCTTTGCGCTCGTCGTGATCGCCTTCGCCTTTGCCCTCTGGATCTACCCCAGCCTTCCCAACCCGGTTCCGACCCACTTCGGACCCGGCGGTGGGGTGAATGGTTATACCCCGAAACCCTGGGGTGCCTTGATCGGCCCCATCATGCTTCTCGGAATCTGGATCGTATTCTGGTCCCTGCCGCGACTCTCCCCGCGGGGATTTCGCCTGGAACCTTTCCAGGCCGTCTATGGAACGATCGAGCTCGTCCTGCTCGGACTGCTTTTCGTTCTGACGGTCGCGGGCCTCCTCGCTGCAGACGGTCGTCCGATCCCTATCGCCCTCGTGGTGCCGATTTCGATCGGCATTCTCTTCGTCATTCTGGGCAACTACATGGGCAAGTTCACCAAAAACTTCTTTCTGGGCATCCGCACGCCCTGGACACTTGCGAGCGATGAAGTCTGGGCCCGCACCAACCGTCTCGGCGGGTGGCTCTTCGTTCTCGCCGGTCTCGCCCTGATCATCGAGGCCTTGCTGCACGTCTCGCAACCCGTAGCCATCATCGCGACCCTACTCATCCCCTCCCTCGTCTCGGTTCTCTACTCCTATGTCCTCTACAAGCGAATCGAGGGATTCCCGCCCACAAACCCGGGTGCTTAAACTGAATGGATATTCCTTTGAGCCAAGCCTGATCCCTGGTCTAGAATCTCCGCGCACCTTTCGGGGAATGGACGACTGGTTTCGTACCGAAGCGGATTGCTGAGACCGCCCCGCCGCCTGCGATGGCCCGATGGGTCTGTTTGCCGCGCTGCCGGGAAGCCTTGGAGGACAGCGAGCGGCGCTCTGATGGGTAAGGGTGCGGCTTGACTCTCCCGTAACGTGAGGCTGGATACTGGCTCGAATCCAACCCAACGAGGGATTCCCATGCCCGATCCACGCTTGCCTGAATCGAACTCACCCACACTCCATCCTCACGATCCGCCGACGCTCGGTGATTGCTACGGATTCGAGATCTATCCCATGCCGTTCTTTGCCCTTCTTGCTGCATCCGACCCCGTAGGGCTCACACGGTGGTACGAGGACGCGCTCGGGTTTGCGGTACTCCAGATCGGTCCGGCCTTTCACCTTCGCCGCCACAAATTCCAAGATCTGCTCATCGTTCCGACCTCGAGCGAGCAGACGCCGACCTCCTTTGGACCCCTGCTCTATTTCGATGCGGATGGCGAACTGGAAGGGCTTGCCGAACGCATCAAGCAAGCAGCCAAACCCGGGACAACTGCTGTTTCCGGACCCGTCACTACCCCGTGGAATACCTGCGAGCTTCGCGTCACCGACCCTGTCGGACACCGGATCGTATTCACTTCCCGCACGATTGAATCGGATCCCGAGATACAGGCCCGCACCAAGGTCTGGCTTGCCACAGCCCGTCGACCCTGACAACTCGTTTCAGCGAGAATAGACTTATGCGTGAAAACCGCCTACCCCCCACGCCCAGACGCTTACGCCGGGTTCGTGCGGTCTCCATCCTGACGGGTGTATCGATACGGACCCTTCATTATTACGACGAGATCGGTCTGCTGAACCCTCAGGAACGGAGTCGAGCGGGCTATCGCCTCTATTCAGAGGAGGACATCTTCAAACTCCAGCAAATCCTGATCCAGCGTGAACTGGGATTCCCGCTCGAGGACATCAGGCGGTCATTCGAAACCCCAGGCTACGACCGGCGCGCAGCACTCCACAAGCTGCGCGAGGAACTCACACGGCGTACCGCGCAGTCGGAGGCGATGCTCGCGGCCGTTGATCGTGCACTCTCCATACTTGGAGAACCAGATACAGCGCCGATTTCCAATGCGACACTGCAGACCCTCTTTCGCGGATTTGACCCCGCTCGGTTCGCATCCGAAGCCGAAAAGCGGTGGGGCGCCACCGATGTCTGGCGGATCTCACTGGACCGCACGCGCTGTTATACCCTAAGCGAATGGCAGGCCATCAAGTCCGAGCAGGATGCGATCTTCTCCGAACTGTCCCAAGCGCTCCAAGCCAGCCAGCATTCCGATAGCCAGCCGGTGCTGGATCTTGCCGAGCGCCATCGACTGTTCATCGACCGCTGGTTTTATCCTTGCAGCCCCAAACAGCATCTTGCCCTGACCGCTCTTTATGAATCCGATCCACGTTTCCGAAAGACCATCGACCGGTACGGCCCAGGTCTCACTTCCTGCCTGGTGGAAGCCATTCGCATCCAAGCGGCACGTCAGGAACCATAGCGGCATCCCAGTCGACCTCTTTCCTGAGTGGTACCCCTTTCCTTTGGGTCCCATGGCTCGCACCGAACGGGGCGGCGACTCCCTCCTGCGTAGGTCCATCTGGGTGGGGAAGAGTGAGCTTTCTAGGCTAGGTTTGACTTATCGAAAAATAAATGGCGCGATTACAGGGAACCATAAATAGCTGACAGGATTACGCCGCCGCATAGTGCACATGCTCTTCCTGAAAGAAGCGGCGGACGATGTGGGGTGGCCACTGGCGCGACGCAGGTAACCGCGCAGGGTGCGTCGGAGTTCGCTGCAGGTACGCGGGTGGCGCTGGCCTGGCCTTGATCACACGTTCCCTGTGCGCAGGAGGGCCATCGACGATGAGGAGCACCGGACGGATGACCTGCCGCTCCATTCGGGTGAGGCACTCGCGGAACACCCGGGCGGTATGGCGCGCTCCGATCGTCAGAGCGAATAATAAAGCTCGAACTCGATCGGGTGGGTACACATGCGGACCCGGGTGAGCTCCTCGTATTTGACTCCGAGGTACGCCTGGATCAGGTCCTCGCTGAAAACTCCGCCAGCAAGTAGAAAATCATGATCGCGCTCGAGTGCGCTGAGTGCCTCCTCGAGCGAATAGGCCACTTGGGGAATCTTCCGGTCCTCTTCAGGGGAGAGTGTGTAAAGATCCCGGTCCTGGGGCTCACCGGGGTGGCGCTGGTGCTGGATTCCGTCGATACCGGCCATGAGGAGAGCCGCGAAGGCGAGATAGGGATTCGCCGTGCTGTCCGGAAACCGGATTTCAACCCGGCGTCCCTTGGGATTCTGGGTAAAGGGAATACGAATCGCTGCCGAGCGGTTGCGTGCTGAGTAGGCCAGCTTGACGGGAGCCTCAAATCCCGGTACGAGTCTCCGGTAACTATTGGTTGAGGCATTGGTCAGGGCATTGAGCGCTTTTGCATGGTGGATGATGCCGCCCACGAAGTGGAGAGCGAGATCGGAAAGACCGGCATAACCCTTGCCGGTGAAAAGGTTCTGCCCTCCCTTCACAAGTGAAGTATGGACGTGCATGCCACTCCCGTTGTCACCAACCAGTGGCTTGGGCATGAAGGTCGCTGTCTTGTCGTGGCGCGCGGCAACATTCATCACCACGTATTTGAAGAGTTGCACTTCGTCCGCTTTGCGCACGAGACCATTGAACCCGACACCGATCTCGCACTGCCCCGCGGTCGCGACCTCATGATGGTGGACTTCGACCTTGAGCCCGAAAGCAGTCAGCGCACTCGAGATCTCGGAGCGGATGTCATGGAGTGAATCCACTGGGGGCACCGGGAAATACCCCCCCTTGACGGGCGGCCGGTGACCCCTGTTGCCCCGCTCTCCTTCGCTCCCGGAGTTCCAGGAACCTTCGAGGGAATCAATTTCATAAAACGCTCCGTTCAGCTGATGATCCCAGCGGACACTGTCAAAGATGAAAAACTCGTTTTCCGGCCCGATCATGACCGCATCTGCGATCCCACTGTCCTGGAGGTAACTCTCGGCACGTTTCGCGAGTGAACGCGGATCGCGCCCGTACGGCTTGCGCGTGGCCGGTTCGTACACATCGGTACGGAAAATGGCCGTGGGTTCAGATCGGAACAGATCGAGAACCGCACTGTCCGCATCCGGCATGAGAATCATGTCGGAATCCTGGATGCCGCGCCAACCCGAGATGGAAGATCCGTCGAACATTTTCCCATCCTCGAAAAAAGCTTCGCCGACTACCGTGGCAGGGAGCGTCACATGCTGTTCCTTGCCGCGCGTGTCGGTGAATCTGAGATCGATATAGCGGACTTCATTCCGGGCGAGCCAGTCCAAGGTTTCTCGGGGTGTCATGGGGTCATCTCCAAAGGGCAAATCGGAGCAGGTGGAAAGAGGAGGGTCATACTCCAGAGTGTGCAGGATCCGTGCCAGATGCAGCGGTCACCGATTCCTCGAAAGAATCGAGGGAAGACTGGTACAGGCCAGGTTTGGGCCGAGATCGCCTTGCACCGACTTGGTGCAAGAGCGTTCACAATGGAACGCGGTATACTTTGCACGCCAGTTCCCCAGGTCAATGCCGTCATGGCCGCCTTCCAAGACATGGTTTTCAGCCTCAACCAGTTCTGGACCGGCCAGGGGTGTCTTTGGATCCCGTCTTATGACCTGCCGATGGGTGCAGCCACATTCCACCCCGCAACTTTCCTCAGGGCGCTCGATGACCAGCCGTGGAATGCCGCATTCCTCCAGCCCTGCAGGCGCCCTCAGGATGGGCGCTACGGGGAAAACCCGAATCGCGGGCAACAGTATTTCCAATACCAGGTCTTGATGAAGCCGGTTCCGGAAAACTTCCAGGACCGGTTCCTGGCCTCTCTGGATGCGATCGGTATCGACCGGCATGCCGCCGATGTCCGCTTTGTCGAAGACAACTGGGAATCTCCCACACTCGGAGCCTGGGGGCTCGGCTGGGAGGTCTGGCTCGATGGCATGGAAGTGGCCCAGTTCACTTTTTTCCAACAGATGGGCGGATTCGACTGTGAACCGGTGATGGGCGAGATCACCTATGGTCTCGAACGACTCCTCATGTACCTTTCTGGATCAGGTGATATGTATGAACTGGTCTGGGGCAGGGGAGCGGCCAATCGGGAGATCCGCTATGGGGATCTCTTCCGGGCCAACGAAGCCGAGATGTCGCGCTTCAACTTCGAAGCCACGGATCCCGGCTCCCTCGCTTCACGTTTTGCAACTCTCGAGACACAGGCGACCGCACTCCTCGGCCAGGGGCTCCTCCATCCGGCTTATGAACAAGTCATCGAAGCTTCGCACGTCTTTAACCTGCTTGATGCACGCCACGCAGTTTCGGTGAGCGAGCGGCAGCGTTATATCCTCCGGATTAGAAAACTGGCCCAAGCGGTCGCGGCCGCGTACCGGGAGCGCCCACGATGAGCGCCGATGCCTGCCCATCCGATACGCTGCTCGCAGAGATCGGCACGCTTGAACTCCCCGCACGGCTTTTACCCGGCTTGGCGAGATGCTTTGCCGATTGTCTCTGGGGGGGGCTCGCCGAAGACCGCTGGATCGGCACGGGGGAGAAAACCCTTGAAGCGTTTTATACCCCACGCCGCCTGGCCGTTCGGATCCCAGCGGTCGCCTGTGTGCGGAGCGGTCTGACCCGGATCCAGCGTGGACCGACACTCGCCCAAGCATTCGATTCCGTAGGTCAGCCACGCCCCGCCGCCCTGGGATTTGCGCGCAGCCTGGGCGTGGATCTCGCCGCACTCACGATCGAATCCGACCGGTTGGTTTATCAGGTCTCCGAACCTCCGATCCGTCTCGAAGAACGACTGCCTGCCCTCCTCGAGGAGGCCCTCAGGAAAATTCCCATCGACCGGCAAATGCGCTGGGCTTCTGGAACTCCTCCATTCGTCCGGCCCATCCGTTCGATCCTTCTGCTCCATGGTACGCGCCTCGTCCCCGGACAGGTCTACGGACTGGCAACCGGACGCGTCGCCCAGGGTCACCCGATCCACCACCCCGCTCCAGTCACGATTGCGCATCCTGACGAATACGAATCCGCGCTTCGCAATGCCTATGTTCTGCTCGGGCGCCCCGAAGACCCCGCGCTCCGCGAACGGATCTGGAGTCTTGTCGTAGAAAGCGCCCGCAACTGGCGCTCCGAATGGCACCCGGTTCCGAGTGGAGCGACCCTTCAAGAGGTGAGCGCACTCGTGGAGTGGCCGCAGGCGGTTGCAGGAGGGTTTCCGGAGCGGTTCCTCAAACTGCCCGATCCGGTCATTCGTGCCGTTTTATGCGGGCAACAGCGCGTCTTCCCGCTCGCGGATCACACCCGACATCTCGCGCCGGGATTCGTAGGTGTCGTGAACTTGGCCAGCACCGATGTGAACCGGGTACGCGCCGGGATGGAGCGTGTCATCCTGCCGCGCTTAGCGGATGCGCTATTTTTCTTCGAGGAGGATCAACTCCGCCCGCTCGCCGACCGGGCTCGCGATCTTGCCGGTATCCTCTTTGACAAGCGCCTCGGTCATCTCGGAGAGCGTCGCGAGCGACTGATCCGCTGGGTCAACCACTGGTCCCGGCCGTTCGGAGTGGATCCCGCACTTGCTGAGGAGGCGGCATCGCTCGTGCTCTGCGATCTCACCACCTCCCTCGTACGCGAGTATCCGGAACTTGCGGGCGAAGCCGGAGCCTACTACGCCCTGGCCCAGGGATCCCCGACGGGGGCAACCCAGGCACTTCGCGAAGCTTACCGGCCAGCTACGGCTGAGGATGGTCTCCCCGAAACCACGCTCGGACGCCTGCTCTCACTCGCGCTCCGGACCGACCTTCTGGCCGGGTATTTCCTGATCGACGAAAAACCCAACGGGCAGCGTGATCCATTCGGACTGCGCCGGGCCGCACAAGGAATCGCCCGCATCCTCGATCACCGATCGGACCCAGCCTCTCACGCTCAAGCGCCCGGACCTCTCCCACCGCTCGTGGACCTCTTTAAAACCGCCTTGGCCGGCTATCCGGCATCCGTTCATTCGGGTCAGCCGATCGATCGACTGGCTGCCGAGCTCTACGATTTCACTTTGGATCGACTGCGCGCGCGCTATCTTGAGCAGGGCGGGAAACTGGATGCATTCGAGGCCGTTGCCGCCCTTCGACCCGAAACCCTCGGGGATTTTCGCGCCCGCCTGGATGCGCTCGTCACCCTCCGCCCGCGACCCGAGTTTCTGACACTCGCACAGATGATGAAGCGCGTGGGACATCTCCTTAAAAAAAGACCAGTGGATACTCCGGTTCCGGCCGATACGCCTCCCCCCCTCACGCTCGAGCCAGTGGAAGCGGCGCTCGAGGCCGCACTCGCCGCACTCGAATCGCGAGTGCAAACCGCACTCGCCGCGGGTCATTACCGAGCGGCGCTCGAGGATCTGCTCGCGCTCGAGGCGCCACTTGCAGCCTTTTTTGACTCCGTCCTGATCCTCACGGAAGATCGCCTCCTGCGCCAAAGACGCCTCGCTCTCCTCGAGCGTGCCCGGGATCTGCTCCGCTCGATCGCCGACCTCGAACGCCTACAGGGAGGGGAGATCACATGACGTCAGCGCGCGCACCAGGCGACCCCAATCGGTTCGTCATTCTCGACCGCGACGGAGTCATCAACGTGGATTCAAGAGACTACATTCGATCGCCGGCCGAATGGATTCCGCTCCCGGGAAGCCTCGAAGCAATTGCTTCGCTTACGCGCAAGCGGGTTGGGGTCGTGGTTCTCACAAATCAGTCCGCCATCGGAAGGGGACTCATGACGGAATCCGATCTCGACTTGATCCACCAACGCATGCTCGATGCGGTCGCAGAGGCGGGCGGGCGGATCGAGGCGATCTATCACTGCCCCCACGCACCTCAGGCAATCTGCGACTGCCGCAAACCCCGGCCCGGGCTCTTTCAGCGCTTCGCAAGGGATTATGGCGTCTCTCTGGCCGACATCCCGGCAGCAGGTGACAGTTACCGCGATCTCGAGGCTGCCAGACGATCCGGTGCACGCCCGGTTCTGGTTCTCACCGGAAATGGGGCCCAGACACGAGCGCGTCTCACGGGCACGCCTCTCGATGGTATCGAGATTCAGGACGATCTTGCGGCTTTTGCGCGATCCTATCGATGAGCCCTGTTCGTTGAGTACCCCGGCGTCAGTCGGTGTGGGGCCGGTGCTAAACCGCATGCTCCTCGTTTTGCGTTCGCTCGCCTTCACTGTCCTCATGGGACTCAGCATCACCGTCTTTGCCACGCTCATCATTCTGACCCTGGGCTTGCCCGCACTCGAAGGCCTGCGCTTCAAACTTGGTCATGCCTGCGCCCGCTTCGAACTCTGGCTCCTCCGGTTGATCTGCGGTCTCGACTATGTCATCGAAGGACGCGCCAACCTGCCCGGATCAGGTGGGATCCTTTTCTGGCGTCATGAATCCGCCTGGGAGACGTTTCTCTCAATCGTCATATCGCCGCGTCCGACCTGGGTTCTCAAGCGCGAGCTCTACTGGATCCCGATCGTCGGCTGGGCCATCGCACTCCTCCGGCCCATCGCCATCAACCGTGGCGCCCACCGGCATGCCGTGAAACAGATCATGAAAAAGGGTGCCGCTCAAATCTCGGCGGGTCGAACCCTAAACTTCTTCCCGGAAGGAACCCGGCTCGCGCCCGGGGAGAGGCGGCGCTACGGCCTGAGCGGTGCGCTGCTTGCCCAAACACTCGGTCGTCCGGTGGTCCCGGTCGCACACAATGCGGGCGATTTTTGGAAGCGCCGGGGCTGGATCAAGCAGCGCGGCGTCATTCGGGTTCGGATCGGCCCTCCCATGGAAATCAGCGGATCCGCCCCCGAGGCATTTAACCTGGCAATCCAAAGATGGATCGAAGCGGCGCTCACTGAGATCCGGGCACCCCACTAGATATCGAGGTTGGCCACATCGAGCGCGTTACGTTCGATGAACTCCCGCCTGCGATCGACCTGCTCTCCCATAAGCGTTGTGAACAGATCATCGGCCTCAAGTGCATTCTCGACCCGCACCTGGAGCAGACGTCGGCTTGTCTGGTTCATGGTGGTATCAGCGAGCTGCTCGGGATTCATCTCTCCGAGTCCCTTGTACCTCTGGATCACCGACCCCCGCCGGGCCTCTGCATAAAGCCACTCGAGTGTAGCCTCAAAATCCGGTAGAACGGTCTCGCGCTCACCCCGTCGGACACGGAAGGGCCCATGGCCGAGTTCCCCGATCCGCTCGTGCGCTGTGCGCAGCTCGCGGTAATCCGGGCTCTGGAAAAACTCCCGGCGTACCGTACGGTGACTTTCAACCCCGTGTTCGATCCGGGTGATGCGAATGGACTGCTCATCGGGAACTATTACGTAGCGCGCGTGGGGGAAGCGTTCGGTGAGACACTGGTGAATCGCCAACGCCCATCGATCAAGCAGACCGGAATCGCTGAACTGAAGGGGATCGACAGTCGGACCCATGAGCAGCGCCCAGAGAAATCCCTGATCGTAGCGTTGACCCCAGCGATCGATGAGCCGGCGGGCACGCAACAGCGCGCGCGCGACCCGCGCAAGCGTTTCAGGCGGGACCGGAACGGTATGCTCTGCGCTTACGAGTTCCGCTTCATCGAGCGCTGCCGTGAGGAGATATTCGTCGAGCTCCTGTTCGTCCTTGAGATAAATTTCGGTTTTGCCGCGGCGCACCTTGTAAAGGGGTGGTTGCGCGATGTAGATGTGTCCGCGTTCGACGAGTGTGGTCATCTGCCGGTAAAAAAAGGTTAAAAGCAGGGTGCGGATGTGCGCACCATCGACATCCGCGTCCGTCATGATGATGATGCGGTGGTAGCGCAACCGGCTCGCGTCAAAATCATCTTTCCCGATCCCGCACCCGAGTGCGGTGATGAGCGCGGCGATCTCGCCTGACGACAGAACCCGCTCGAACGATGCTTTCTCGACGTTGATGATCTTGCCCTTGAGCGGAAGAATCGCCTGGAATTTCCGGTCCCGGGCCTGCTTCGCGGAGCCACCAGCCGAATCCCCTTCGACGAGAAAAAGCTCGCACAGCGCAGGATCCTTTTCCTGGCAATCGGCGAGTTTTCCGGGTAGGCCGGCAATATCGAGAGCCCCCTTGCGTCGTGTCAGTTCACGCGCGCGCCGCGCCGCATCACGCGCCCGCGCGGCCTCCATCATTTTCTCGGCGATGAGCCGCCCCTCCTGCGGGTGCTCCCAGAGGAAGTTCTTGAGTCGCTCTGCGAGGAGTCCCTCGACGACAGGCTTCACCTCCGAGGAGACGAGCTTGTCCTTGGTCTGGGAACTGAACTTGGGATCGGGAACTTTGAGCGAGACCACAGCAGTAAGTCCTTCTCGCGCATCATCGCCCGTGGCTTGTACTTTTTCGCGTTTTGCGTGCCCGGCCTCCTCGAGAAATCCCGTGAGCGTACGCGTCAAGGCACTGCGGAAACCGGTTAGATGGGTTCCCCCATCGCGCTGTGGCACATTGTTCGTGAAACAGAATACGGTTTCCTGGTAGGACTTGGTCCATTGCAACGCAATTTCGACAACAATCCCGCCATCTTCCGCAATGAAATGGAACACGCTCGGATGAAGCGGCGTCCGGTTCCGGTTCAGGTATTCGACAAAGGCGCGAATCCCGCCCTCTGCCCAGAAAAGATCCTCGCGTTCGTCCCGCTCATCATGGAAAAATATCTTAACGCCTGAATTTAAAAAAGAAATTTCCTTAAGGCGACGGGCAATCGTATCGTAGTCGAATCGGGTATCCGTGAATATCTTGGGGCTTGGCAGGAAACGGATCTCGGTTCCGGTTCCTTCGCAGTCTTCGACACGCCGGATGGGATAAATCGGATTTCCCATCTGATATTCCTGTTCAAAGAGTGCTCCCCCGCGCCGAATGCGCAGCAGGAGGTGTTCGGAAAGCGCGTTCACTACCGAGACGCCGACACCGTGCAATCCCCCCGAAACCTTGTAGGTGTTGTCATCGAACTTGGCGCCCGAATGCAGAATTGTCATGATCACTTCAGCAGCCGAGCGTCCCTCCTCCGGATGGATTTCGACCGGAATGCCGCGCCCGTCATCACGCACCGTAACCGTCCCGTCAAGGTGTATCGCTACATGAATTTCGTGGCAGTATCCGGCAAGCGCCTCATCGACGGAGTTGTCGACGAGTTCGTAGACCATATGGTGCAATCCGGTTCCATCATCGGTGTCGCCGATATACATCCCGGGTCTGCGCCGTACCGCATCCAGCCCTCGTAATACCTTGATGCTGCTGGTCTCATAGGTCGTTGCAGACTGGTTCATGGGGGGGCTTTCCAATGCAATTTATCTCCCTAATTTTATCATGAAGACGACCACCGGATATGGCCCTGTTCCACGTGAAACAATCGATACTTGCAAGAGGTTTCCTCTTTTCGAACAGGCGTCACGGCCGTTAGGATCACCTGGCTCACTCCCCGTGCCAGGAGTGCGAGAAGTCTCGCTTGCGCTTGCGTGTCGAGCTCGGACGCAAAGTCATCAATCAAAAGGAGGGGACAGGCTTGGAGGTGTTGGGCCAGCATATGTGCCCCACCCCACATGAGCCCGATGGAGAGGAGCTTCCCTTGGCCGCGGGAAAGCATGTGGCGAGCGGGTGCACCATCAACACGGATTTCGATCTCGGCACGGTGGGGACCTGGGGCAAGGGGTTGCGTGGCGCGTTCGGGCGCCCATCCCTGGAGCGCACTGGCGAGACTCGCGCTAGGCGGAACACCAGGAGAATAGTCGAGACTCCAGTTTCTCCCTGGAAATAAGGATTCAAAGGCCTCGTGCCAATGGGGCAGACAGGCTGCAATCAGGCGTTTTCTGGAGGCTTCAATCCGGGGCGCGCCGACCAGCATCCGCTCGATCCAGACAGCGCCATCCATCCCTTTTCTTAGTGCCCACTGCCATTGCCGCAGTGCCCGGCGATACTGTTTCCAAACGATCCAGCTCTCGGGTTCCACGTGGAACATGAGCCAGTCCAAAAGCTTGCGTCTCTGTTCCGCACCCCCGAGGACGATCTGGGCAATCCCTGCGTCCATCAGGGTCAAAGGAAGCAGTTGACTGATTTCCCGTATGGTCGCAGCCTGGTGATCGATCGTAGCGACGATCTTTTTCTCGTATGTGACTCGCACCCTGCGTTGGATGCTTGTACCCAGGACATCAGCTTCGACACCGACAGCCTGACATCCTCGCCGGATAAGCCGGTTCGGATATCCGCTCCGGAAGGATCGGCCGCGCGAAAGTAGATAGATGCCCTCGAGTAGGGTTGTTTTCCCGGATCCATTCGCGCCCGACAAGATCGCCGGGGCACCTCCGAAATCGACATCTGCCTGGGCGAAACAACGGAGGTTCTCTAGGCGGAGCCCGCCAAGGGGCATCTATAGCCGCATCGGCATGATCACGTAGCGGTAGCTCCTGCCCCCCCCACTATCGATGAGGCAACTGCTATTCGGGTCACTGATCAAAAGCTCAATCTCACGATCTTCCATCGCGTTCAACACATCGAGCAGGTAGGAAACATTGAATCCAACCTCGAAACTTTCTCCCTCATAGTTGACTTCCACAAGATCCTCAGCCTCTTCCTGCTCCGTATTGTGGCCGATGACCCGAAGCCCTTGAGACTCGAAACTGAGCCGCACGCCCCTCATTTTTTCATTGGCCAGAATTGCCGCTCGCGACAAGGCTAGCCTGAGTCGCTCCCGGTTGATCGGAAGCCGATGCCGTCCGTCCTTGGGTATAACGCTTTGATAATCAGGAAAGCGGCCTTCAACCAGTTTGGTCGTGATGATGAGCTCGCCCAAATCAATACGCAGGTGATTGGCACCGAATGCAATCCGGATCGCACGCTCCTCATCCGAAATCAGCCGCTCGAGCTCGAGAATTCCCTTCCTCGGGACAATCACTCCCATCCCATCCTGAATGCCTTCAGAGCTTTCAATCTCGATCTCGCCAAGCGCGAGGCGATGTCCATCTGTAGCCACGGCGCGCATGGATTTACCAGTGAACTCAATCCGGAGTCCATTGAGGTAATAGCGGACATCGTTTTGCGCCATAGAGAAATGGGTTCTTCTGATGAGCTCGCGGAGCTTGCGCTCGGAAACACGTGCTTGTGACGGGGTCTCGGGCTCGCCCACCAGAGGAAACTCATCCGCTTGCTGGGTAATGAGATTGAACCGGCTGCGACCTGCTTTGAGGTGCAGACGGTCACCTTCCAAAGCAAGGGTGAGCTCCTGACCTTCGGGAAACGAGCGCAAAATATCGGCAAACTTTCTCCCAGGTACGGTCGTTTTGAGTTCCCCGGTCGCACCTGTCCCGGTCTCTATGGCAACGAGTTCGACCTCAAGGTCAGTTCCCGTTGCTGAAACAAAATCATTACCTATATTTATCAATATGTTAGATAGTATTGGCATCGTTTGTTTGCGTTCCACGACGCCCAATACTGCGAGTACCGGTTTCAGAATGTGTTCACGTTTGACGGTTATGTTCATGTTCTCTACCTACAGTTTCAAATCTGAATTCTAATCAAGATAGTGTTCGTTATAGAGGGAGCTCTCGCGTGCGAAAAGCCTCAATTCCACGTGTCGGCAAAGGACTTGCCTGCAATGCATCCTGATGATGATCTGTGTATAACCGGTCTTGGAAAAAACGGAACCGTGGTTTTCACGCGTTGTGTACAGGTTATGCACAGCATGTCAGTCACCCAGTCAGTGTGCGGAGGAGATTTTCATAATCGTCACGAAGCCTCGTATCCGTCCGGACCAGCTCCCGGATTTTGAGGTGTGCGTGTAAAACGGTGGTGTGGTCGCGTCCACCGAAAGCACCACCGATTTCAGGCAGGCTATGCTCCGTGAGTTCCTTGGCGAGCGTCATGGCGATCTGTCTCGGGCGGACGATGGACCGCTTGCGGCTTTTCGATATGAGATCGGAGACACGGATTCTGAAATAGGCGGCGACAGTCCGCTGGATGTTCTCGAGGCTCACCAGGCGCTGCTGGAGGGCGATCAGATCCTTGAGCGCTTCTTTCGCGAGCGAAAGGTTGATTGGTTGGCCGGTAAAGCGGGCGTAGGCGACCACACGGTGAAGCGCGCCCTCGAGTTCCCGGATGTTGGATCGGATTCTTTGGGCGATGAAGAATGAAACTTCCGGTGGGAGATCGACTTTCAAACGTTCAGCTTTGCGTGCGATGATGGCGACGCTGGTCTCGAGTTCCGGCGGCTCGATCGCAACCGTGAGACCCCAACTGAACCGGGATTTGAGCCGCTCCTCGAGCCCCTCCACCTCCTTGGGGTAGCGGTCACAACTCACAATCACCTGGTGGTGACCATCAATCAGATTGTTGAGCGTGTGAAAGAACTCCTCCTGAGAGCGGTCTTTACCCGCAAAGAACTGTATGTCGTCGATCAGAAGTGCGTCGAGCGAGCGGTAGCGTGTCTTGAACTCATTCATCGTGTTGTGGCGCAAGGCGCTTACCATATCACCCACAAACCGCTCTGAATGGACATAGGCAACCTGACGCTTGTCAGGGCTCCCGTACATGTGGTGACCGACTGCCTGCATGAGGTGGGTTTTACCGAGTCCTACCCCACCATAAATGAGAAGCGGATTGTAGGCAGTCCCGGGGTGATCGGCGACCTGAAGGGCTGCCGCCCGGGCGACCTGGTTGCACTTCCCTTCAACGAAGTTGTCGAATACGTAATCCACATTAAGCGGACTTCCAATCATCTCCTCGCGGTTTCTGGCACCCTCGCCACGTACGCGCACAGAATCCGGTTCCGCCTTGCCGATCAGCAACTGGACATCCGGGTCAGCGCCCTGACTCACCTCCACGGCAAGTGCCTGGATTCGTGTGAGACAGTTTTCCTGAAGCCAATCCGCCACGATCAGGTTTGGCGCGTAAAGGAGCAGGGATCCATCGGTTTCTCGGGCCTGGATCGGATCGATCCAGCGAGAAAAATCCTGGTGGGAGAGTTCTTTTTTCAACCGCTCGAGGCAGACTTTCCATATACCGTTTGTCATGGGATCCCGCCTCGGTGGTGCTGGCGCGAGGAACGTGAGTGGGCCGCTCAGTCTAGCAAGACAACCCGGTATTGCCAATTGCAGCCACGAGTGGCTCGACTATAGGCGTGCGCGGGCGGTTTGGGGCATGCGCTTGAGTTCTCAAGCCAACCGACGTAAAATGCCATACTTTTAGGCGTCAGTCAGGGTTCGGGGTACCCCGGTCCTGGGATAGCGGGTATCCGGCCATGAAACGAACATTTCAACCAAGCAATCTCCATCGCAAGCGGACCCATGGTTTCCGTGCCCGCATGGCGACGCGCCAAGGACGGGCCGTGCTTAGGTCCCGCCGCAAAAAGGGTCGGCATCGTCTGACTCCCTAAAGGGGCGGCCAAACCCTTGGGCCGTACCGGACGCCTGACCCGGCCTCAAGAGTTCAAGCGGGTGTTCGACAATGGTCGAAAAATACACGGCCGTTTTTTTGCAGTGTTTGTCTGCCCGAACGAGCGGGAGGAATCGCGGCTCGGACTCGCGATCTCAAGGCGATCAGCGGGGAACGCGATCCGGAGAAATCTGATCAAACGCCAAGCGCGGCAATCGTTCCGGATGGCTACGGGGAGCGGCTCCCAGAGGGTAGATGTGGTACTCATAGCAAAAGCGATCGGGCAGACGGCCTCCCGCGCCGCACTTTATCAGGATCTCACTTTTCTCTGGAACCGGGTAAACCCATGCTGAAACGCAGACTGATTGCTCTCATCGGGTGGTACCAGCGCTGGTGGAGTCCGGTCTTTGGCGATCACTGTCGATTCGAACCCTCCTGTTCCGAGTACGCACGTCAAGCCCTCACCGAATGGGGGCTCACCCGCGGGCTTGCACTCACCGTCTGGCGTCTTTTGCGCTGCCAGCCCTGGAGCCTGAGCGGTCACGATCCCGTGCCACAAAAGAGCGTTCCTTCAAAAAGTCCACTGGGTGCCTCGCGTGGATAACCGCCGACTGTTTTTATGGCTGAGTCTTGCAGCTCTGGTTTACCTCATATGGAATGCCTGGGAGCTCGAGTTTGCAAGCCCCCCACCGCTCACGATCACCCCGCATGCGGTTACAAGCCGCCCCGCGCGACGTTTAAATCCGAAATACCTCAACTCCAAAGGCGAAACCCAGACGGTCCCCCAAATCCGGCACAGCGGTTTCTCTCCCTCCGTCGAAGTGCGCACGGACCTCTACCATGCGCGCATCGACCTCGTGGGCGGGCGCCTCGCGAGTGTCGCGCTTTTGCGCTATCCAAAAAAACTGCGGGCCGGGAGCCCCCCCGTCCATTGGCTTGAAGATCGGGGGCCGCGCCATCTTTATGCCGTTGCAACCCTCGTTGCGAAAAGGACCGCAACGGCACCGGGTCTGACCGGTCGGTTCCGGGCACCCCAAAAGACCTACACACTCAAGCCGGGCACCCCAAGCCTCGTCATTCCGCTGGTCTGGACTCACCAAGGTGTCACAGTCACCGAACGATGGATTTTCCATGCCGGAAGCTACCGGATCGGCGTCGAAACACGAGTAGTGAACGATAGCCGCAAGCCTTGGCGCGGGGCACCGCTGCTCGGGCTCGCCTACAGGCACCCACAGGTTCAAAGCTCATTTTTCGACCGGTTTCTTCCCGAGAACTTCATCTACCACGGAGCAGCCTATTTCAACGGGCGGAGCTACCATGAGCTCTCACCAGCAGAGATCCAGAAAAAGAAATTTGACCTCGCTGCCCGAGAGGGGTGGCTCGCCTACACCAACCACTATTTCCTGGCCGCGCTCTTACCGCCACCAAGCGGCTCCTGGCGCTATTACGCCGTTTCGCGCACGAAGACCGGCTACTGGCTCGGCGCGCTCGGCCCGCTGGCCCGTGTTCGTCCGGGCAAGGGAACATCCTGGGCGCTTGCGCTTTACGTGGGACCGAAGCAACAACGCGTTCTTGCAACCGTGGCACCCGGGCTTGCCCAGACGGTTGATTACGGTTTTCTGTCGATCCTGTCGCGCCCGCTCTACCAGCTTCTTGCCTGGATCGAGCATTTGGTCGGCAACTGGGGGGTCGCCATCATTCTTCTCGTGCTCCTCATCAAGATCATCTTTTTCCCGCTTCAACACACAAGCGGACGATCGATGGCACGGATCCGCGCCATCCAGCCACGCATCAAGGCTATCCAGGATCGGTTCAAGGACGATCGTGAGCAAAGCTACCGGGCGACGCTCGAGCTTTATAAAAAAGAGAAGGTCAACCCGGTGTCGGGCTGTCTGCCCATGCTGCTCCAGTTCCCGATCTACATTGCGCTCTATTGGGTCCTCCTCGCCAGTGTGGAACTCCGGCATGCACCCTTTGCGCTCTGGATCCGCGATCTTTCCGCTCCGGACCCACTTTATATCCTGCCGGTTCTCTATGCGGGGACGATGCTTGTGCAGCAGTGGGTCAACCCGCAGGCGGCGGGTATGGACAAGCACCAGAGGCGTATCCTGATGGTGATGCTGCCGGTCATGTCGCTCCTATTCGGAAGTGTGATGCCGAGCGGGCTCGTGCTCTACTGGGTGGTGAGCGGACTGTTCGGCATTGGGCAGCAGTGGCATATCAACCGGGTCGTTTTGCGCGAGGCAGCCAAAGCCCACCGCTGACCCTCTGGACACCTCTTGGAAACCGAGCGGGATCCCATTGCAGCCTGCGCCACACCTCCCGGGACCGGTGCTGTCGGAGTGGTGCGTCTGAGCGGTGCAGGCAGCTTCGCGATCGCTGAGCGGATCGCAGGCCCTCTGCCCCCGGCACGGGTGGCGGCTCTGCGTTCCTTCCGCGACCCCGAGGGGAACCCGATCGATACCGGGCTCGTGATCCGGTTTGTCGGACCACACTCTTTCACCGGCGAAGACCTGGTCGAGTTCCAGGGCCATGGCAGCCCGGTTGCGATCGAGCACCTCATCGAGAATCTCAAACGGCTGGGGGTCCGGCAGGCCCGTCCAGGGGAGTTTTCCGAACGGGCGTTTTTGAACGGACGGATGGATTTGGCTCAGGCAGAGGCCATCGCTGATTTGATTACGGCGGAGAGCCGTGCCGCCGCCGCCGCTGCCATGCGCACACTCACGGGGCATTTCTCTGATGCAATCCGGGAGTTAGAGGCTGCCCTCGATTCGCTCAGGGTCGGGCTCGAAGCCGAGATCGATTTCGCGGACGAGGACGTGTCGGATCCGGGCGAGCCATCCCTCACGGACCGTCTCGCTGTGCCAGCATGGAAGGCCCGCGCGCTCCTCGATCGAGCGCGGGAGGGGATGGCGCTCAGACGAGGCTGTGTGGTTGTGCTGGCCGGCCCGGTCAATGCAGGTAAATCAACTCTCTTCAACCGGTTTTTAGGCGAGCCCCGTGCGATTGTGACCCCGGTGCCCGGGACGACGCGGGACTGGCTCGAGGCGGATTGGGTGCTCGATGGCTTGAGGGTTCATGTGATCGATACGGCTGGATTCCGGGAAAGCGAAGATCCGGTGGAACAGGAAGGGATGCGTCGCACCCGAAGCGTCATGGCGCGTGCCCATCTCATTCTCTATGTGATCGATGACGCACTGGGGTTTCAGGAAACGGACGAGATTCGGTTTGCACGCTTGCCTGAGGAGGCGGTGACCTGGAAGCTTTACAACCAGATCGACCGGACCGGCCGCCTGCCGGGCAAAGTGGACACGGATGCCTATGCGATCTCGGCTGAGACCGAAGCGGGGCTGGCTGAGCTCAAGCAGGCCATCCGGGATTTTGGACTCCCCGAGACCCAAAGCGCGGGCGATGTTGTCTTGGCCAGGGCGCGCCATCTGGATGCACTGGAGCGCTGCTCGGTAGCGCTCGAGAACGCGCAAGGTGCCGCGTGCCGGGGCGAAGGGCTGGATTGCATCGCCGAGGGACTACGGCAGGCCCGGCTCGCGTTGGGCGAGATTCTGGGGCAGCAGACGACCGAAGAACTTCTGGGCGCGATCTTTTCCACGTTTTGCATCGG
>JAJZBR010000007.1 GCA_021798795.1 Pseudomonadota bacterium | reverse complement strand
AGCTGCCACAGTGACTCGTGCTCGGGGCATCGGGCTCCAGTGCGAGAGTGGTCAGTATCTCTCCCAGAAAAAAGTAGGAACCGCTGCCGGGCGCGATGAGGTTGGTATGCTTGCCGATCCAGCCCAGACCGGCGTTTTGCGCCAGTGGCTTTTCCATGATGGGTCCGGAATCAACGAAAACCCGGAATCCGTGGGGTGCGATCACTCGAGACAGGACCTGGGCCAGCTGCCGCAGTTTTTTCCGCATGATTTTGTGATAATCGCGACCCAGGGCATATTGTGCGATGTATCCCCGCCTTGTATCCGCGAGCACCTCGAGTCGTGCAGGATCCGGCTTCCCATAGTCGCAGCGGACCGAAATGACACGGATCGTCTCCGGGAACCAGGACTCGGGATGGGCCCGGCGCATCCCGTAGCGTGCAAGATAACTCATGGATCCGTGATGGCCCATTTCGAGCCAGCGGCGTAGCCGTTCGGCTTCGAGCGGAAGTTCAGGGCGTGTGACGCCGATCGCAGAAAATCCATGTGCACGCGCCTCATCCTCGATGACGCGCCGTAACCGGGTCATCGGTTCCGGTTCCAGCACCGATTCTGCCGCAAGAGGCAAGCCTTTGTGGGGTTGGGTCACAAGTCTTTCGTCAACGGGGGGTTTGACCATGTTACTCGCCCGATGGTCCGATGGTTTGGCCGATCCGGTTGGATTCGTGACAGGAGAACACGGGCGGGCCATAATGCCCCAATCCTCGCACCCGGTCCGTACATTGATGGGCACCGAGACCCTTTCTCCCGAGCTCGCACGATCGGTTAGGCGTGCGCTTTATTCGGTTATCGAAGTGCGCGAACTCGAGCGGCGCGCGGAATCCGAAGCGGGATGCGGGTCCATGATTCTCATGGAACGTGCCGGTACGGAGGCGCTGCGGTTCATCCGGAACCGCTGGCCAGCAGTGAGGCATCTTGGCATTCTCGCCGGACCCGGAAACAACGGAGGGGATGGATTTGCCCTGGCCTTAGAGGCCATCGCTGCGGGCTATACGGTTCGGGTCTGGACAGTCGGTTCCCAGCCTGTGGGTCCGGGCCGGGCGATGGCGCACAGGCTTGAAGCCAACCCGGTTTGTGTCCCCTTCGGGGTGAATGGCATCGATGATTCCAGGGAGCCTGAGTTATGGGTCGATGCCCTGTTGGGCATCGGGCTCAATCGACCCCCGGATGGCTTGCTCCTGGCCGCCATCGATCGGCTCAATCGGGCGTCTGCTCCCATCCTGTCGCTCGACATCCCATCGGGTCTCGATGGGGATACGGGCTGGGCTCCGGGGGGCGGTGCCGCAGTGGTTCGGGCAACGGCCACGATCACCTACCTCTGCCTGAAACGGGGTCTCTTTACGGGGGTTGCCTCCCAATATGTCGGCCGTAGCCTGGAGCTCGCAAGGCTCGGTCTACCAGCGGAGTGGCTCGCACGGTCTAACCCCTCTGCCCATCTCATGGATGTGGATGATCTCGGCTCTTTCTTGTTGCCGAGGAGCCGGGCGTCACATAAGGGCGATTGGGGCCACCTCCTGATCGCAGGTGGTGGCATCGGTTTTGGAGGCGCTGTCCGTCTGGTGGCAGAAGGCGCACTTCGAACCGGTGCCGGGCTCGTCTCGGTCGTCACCCGGCCCGAGCATGTGGGCGCACTGATTGCAACACGCCCTGAAGCCATGGTGCATGGCACATCAAGCGGGCGCATTCCCGACGCACTCCTCGAGCGGGCGACGCTTGGGGTGATCGGCTGCGGGCTCGGTCAGGACCGATGGGGCAGGCGGCTTTGGGGGCAGATGATGGAATGGTCCAAACCGCTCATCGTGGATGCCGATGGGCTCAACTTGCTTGCGCGATCACCCAGTCGGCGAGGGGATTGGCTCCTCACGCCCCACCCGGGTGAGGCGGCCCGTCTGCTCGGTGTCCAGATCGAGGATATCGAGAAAAACCGGTTCGATGCCTGCGCAAGTCTCGTCGACCGTTTCCAGGCCGATGTGGTCCTGAAGGGTGCGGGTACACTCGTTTCCGGCTCGCCGCTTGCCGTCTGCCCGTTTGGGAATCCAGGCATGGCGAGCGGCGGCATGGGCGATTTCCTGTCGGGGATCATTGGTGGATTGGGCGCGCAGGGCCTCCCGCTCGCACGGGCAGGCGCATTGGGAGTTTTGGTTCATGCTCTGGCCGGGGATGATGCGGCCCACTCGGGTGAGCGGGGTCTCCTCGCCTCAGACCTGGCGTCATTTGTGCGCGCCCGTATCAATCCGCATGAAAAAACCGGCTAGGAAGGCCGGTACCACCCGGCGCATTGGGGATCTGGCCGAACTCGATCGGCTGGCTTGCGCGTGCGCCCGTGAACTCGGGTTCACTAAGGCGATCGTGCATCTCGAAGGTCCTCTTGGAGTGGGCAAAACAACGTTCGTCCGCTATTGGCTGCAACATCTGGGTATCTCCGATTCGGTGCGCAGCCCGAGCTTTACCCTCCTTGAGTGTTATGAACAGGAGGGGCAGCGGATCGTGCACACCGATCTTTTCCGACTCCGCGGGGCAAGCGAGCTCGAGAATCTAGGGTTGCGCGATTATGTGGGTGAGGCGCTTATCTTCATCGAATGGCCGGAGCGGGGGGAGTGGGCCACGCCCCCCCCGGATATCCGCTTTGTGTTTGCTTACAGCGATACTGGACGCTCCGTTTGCATCGAATCATCCGGTGGGCTCGAGATTCCGGAACCCGGCGGGCATCAAAGCGGATCGGGATGAGTTCGCAACCCGTTGCGCGGGAAAATCAGGCAAACCAGAGTGCGACCGCCCCGATCATGAATCAGCTTCCGGCACACGAAGGAAGGGCATTTAGTTATAATAAATAATATAAATCATATATTTATCTAATTTAAACTATATAATTAATCTTAAGTTTGTTTGATGATAATTCTCTATCTTAATGAGATAGTTGAAAATTGACTTTTTTTATGATTAGCTGAGCGCGCATCCCCTAGTTTTGAGCCTGGTTGGGACGTGAAGAAAGCGGTTTGGGCACTGATTTTGGCCTCTTTATGGGTTTACTCAGCCCGCGGGCAGTCTTTTCTCGAGGGTTTGACACTACGCCAAGATGCAGATGGAACGGTAATCCGGATCAACCTCTCCCAGCTCGTTCATCACACTGTTTTCACATTGAGTGATCCGAATCGCCTCGTGATCGACCTCAGGGGAACACGGCCACAGATTGGTGAGCTGCCCAAAGGAGCCGGTATCGTGCGTGATGTGCGCATGGGGCAACATACCCGCATGTTGCGCCTGGTCTTTGATCTGAATCAGGCGGCACTGCCCCGCTCGTTTTCCACACCCGGTCCCGGCCGCTACGATCTCGTGCTTCGCCTGGAACCGAGAGACTCAATCCTGAAGCCGGTCGTGCGTCTCGCCCAGGCCATCCAGCCAATCGGGCCGGTCGTCGTCTGTCTGGATCCGGGTCACGGCGGGATCGATTCCGGTGCGATCGGTCCGAATGGCCTCATGGAAAAGAGGGTGACCCTTTCGGTGGGTCTCGATGTTCGCGCACTCCTCAGCGGGATTCCAGGGCTCGAGGTGATCATGACCCGTACCGGCGACTATTACGTGGGGTTGAGGCAAAGGCGCGAGATTTGTGAACGGGCACATGGCAATCTGTTCGTCGCGATTCACGCTGACTCCTATCCTGTGCGTGCGATCGATGGTGCTACGGTTTTTGCCTTGTCCCAAGGTGGGGCGACTGACGCCGAGGCGCGCTGGCTCGCGCATAGCGAGAATAGCGTGGAGCGGATCTATGGGCATGTCTATTCGGTCAATCTCACGAACAAAAGCCGCGTTCTGCGCGAAGTGATTCTCAACTTGGCGCAGTCCGCCACGATCCACCAGAGCCTCAAACTCGGTGGCGAGGTGATCGGAGATTTTTCCCGCTGGGCCGTTCCGCTGCACCGGGATACAGTGGCCCAGGCCAACTTTGCGGTTTTGCGCGATCCGGATATTCCCTCGATCCTGATCGAGTGCGGTTTTATATCGAATCCCTGGCAGGCCCACGAGCTGGCCGAACCCGCTTTCCGGGAGCGGATTGCCCATGCCATTGCACAGGGCATCCTGACATACCTGCGGCACAATCACCGAACCGAGGCCGTTCTGGCTGATGCCGAACGGGATCACTCTCTCCATTACATTGTTCAGACTGGCGATACCCTGGATGGGATCGCGCTCCGTTACCATGTGCCGGCCACCGAGATCCGTACCGACAATCACCTTTCGGGAGCGGGTCTTTCTGCGGGCCAGGTACTGACCATACCGCTCGGGTCAGCGGGTTCGGGTTAGCGCCGAACCCTGAAGGCAGTAACCCTGCCCTTGGGCGAAAGGCGGGTCTGCCCTAAACTATGGCGATGGCCATTCAAATCCTCTCGTCCGAACTGGTGCTTCAAATAGCGGCCGGAGAGGTCATCGAGCGTCCCGCTTCAGCGCTCAAGGAGCTCATTGAAAACAGCCTGGATGCCAAGGCTCGTGTCATTTCGGTCGATCTCGAGCGGGGCGGCATACATCTGATCCGGGTCCGCGACGACGGATCCGGGATACCAGGACATGAGCTCGCTCTCGCCTTGCATCCCCATGCGTCGAGCAAGATTGGCGCACCCGAGGATTTGTCCGCCATCCACACGCTCGGATTCCGGGGCGAGGCGTTGGCGAGCATGGCGGCCGTCTCAAAGGTCCGGATCGCCTCGTGCGCAGTGGGTCAGGAAACGGGGTATGAGTTGTCCGTTCCAGGCCGGAGCAGGGAACCGGTTCCTGTCGCACACCCGTCGGGTACGACGGTCGAGCTACGTGAGATATTCTTCGAGGTCCCCGCGCGACGGCGGTTTCTTCGCAGCGAGCGGACCGAACTCCAGCATTGTCTCGACTGTTTTCGCAGGCTCGCCATCTCGCATCCCGAGGTTCAATTCCGTCTTTCCCATGATGGCAAATCGCTGATCGATCTCGATCCCGCACCGGATCTCGAATCGGAAGCGCATCGTCTGGGCCTGCTTTTGGGTTCCGGATTCATCGATTCAGCGATCCACCTTGCGGGAGAACATCTCGGAATACGCCTGGCCGGCTGGTTCATCGAGCCGCATCACGCATCATCCGTGGCAGCACCCGAGTGCTGGCTCGTCAACGGGCGAACCGTTCAGGATCGGCTCCTGCGGCACGCCGTGCGCCAAGCTTACGCTGATGTGCTCTATGGCCAGAATCGGCCGCGCTATGTCGCCCGCCTGGACATCCCGCCCGAGGCCGTAGATGTCAACGTCCACCCGCGGAAACTTGAAGTCAAGTTTCGGGACGCAGCGAGCGTCCACCAGGCAGTCGTCCGACTGCTCCGTTCAGCATGGCAAAAGGGAGCATCCGGTTCGGGGACAGCCCCGATCAGCCCCATTCCGCCTCCCGATGCGATGGCAGTTCGTGATGCGGGCGGGCGGGCGGGCGGCGGCCCGATTAGACAGAGCCGGCTGGAGGCGGGGCCCTCGCTTGAGTATTTAAAGAATCTTACCCGGATGGATCCGGTCATCTCCGAATCTGCGCCCCTCGGATTCGCCGTTGCCGAGCTCAAAGCGGCCTATATCGTTTCCCAGGCCGCATCTGGTTTGGTCATTGTTGATTTTCATGCCGCGCATGAACGCATTCTCTACGAGGAGCTGAAGCAGGCACTGTTGTCACGACCGCTTGCCGCACAGTCGCTTTTGATTCCCATTCCACTCACATTCGGGGTTCGGGAGATCGATGTGCTCCTGTCTGGTCAGGAGATGCTGCGGGAGATCGGGTATGATCTCGACGCGACGGGCCCCCGGACCATCCAGCTTCGCGCCCATCCCGCCCTGCTCGATCCTGCGCTTGCTGTCTCGGCGCTTGAAAAACTCGCCCAGGAATCGACCGACGCCATGCGCGCAGAGACCCTGATCCGGGTCTTTCAGGAAGTCGTTGCCGATCTCGGGTGTAAAGGCGCGGTGCACGCAGGTCAGAGGCTTACGGTTGCCGAGATGAATGCATTGCTTCGAACACTCGAACAGACTCCGTCCGGGGATTTCTGTAATCACGGGCGGCCGACCTGGATTCGCCTCGAATATGCCGAGCTCGACCGGCGTTTCCGCCGCGGGCGGTGATCGATGCCCGACCCCTCCGTTTTTATGCTGATGGGTCCAACGGCCAGCGGGAAAACCGAAGAGGTGCTCGAACTCGCGGAGCGTTTGCCGATCGAGGTGGTGAGCGTCGATTCTTCCATGGTCTACCGTGGGCTCGACATCGGTACGGCCAAGCCGGGTCGGGCGGAGAGGGAGAGGGTTCCCCATCACCTGATCGATATTCTGGATCCCCAGGAACCCTACTCGGCGGGGCGTTTTGTCGAGGACGCCGGGTCTGCGATCCGTCTGATCCAGGCGCGCGGTCGCCTGCCCTTTCTGGTCGGGGGAAGTTTCCTCTATTTTCGGGCCTGGCTGGCCGGCTTGTCGCCTTTGCCACCAGCCCATCCGGCCATTCGGGCGGATATCGAGGTGCGCGCAAAGCGCCGGGGATGGCCTGCACTCCATGCCGAGCTCGCCCGAATCGACCCGGATGCTGCGGGGCGGATTCATCCGAATGACCGGCAGCGGGTGGGCCGTGCGCTTGAGGTCTATGAAGCCACCGGTCAGAGCCTCACTCAACTGTGGAAGATCCATCGGGTCAAGACATCCACCCCGTGCCACCGGATGGTACTTGAAGTGACGGACCGGGTCGCCCTCAGGGAACGGGTCGAACGCAGGCTGTCCCAGATGCTTGATGAGGGGTGGGTTGAGGAAGTGCGGGCGCTCATGAGGCGGGGGGATCTCGGCGTGCACCTGCCCGCCATCCGCTCCGTGGGTTATCTGCCGATTTGGCGCCACCTCGAGGCGGGTACGGATTGGGAGGAGACGCGGAATGCAATTATTACCGAGACCCTTCAGTTGGCCAAGCGGCAGATGACCTGGATTCGCTCGCTGGATGCGGATGCCCGCTGGCCGGTTGAAAACCCAGCCTGGCGTCGGCATTTGGCTGCAATGGTTGGCCGCTGGGCACAATCCGATTTGTGCTAGAATGGTGCAATCAAAAGTGTTTCCTGGTAGGCCAGATCTGCCTAAAGCAGTTGTGATAGAGAGAAGTGTCTTCAGAGCCAGCAGCGCGGAGCAAAGAACCCAATGACAAAAGGCCAGTCCCTTCAAGAACCATTCCTGAACGCCTTGCGCAAAACCAAGGTTCCCGTATCGATTTACCTGGTCAACGGGATCAAACTGCAAGGGCAGATCGACTCCTTCGACCAATTTGTCGTCTTTTTACGCAACTCGGTCAGCCAGATGGTCTACAAGCACGCGATTTCGACCGTGGTGCCGTCTCGCAGAATCTCGCTTGACGAAGGTGATGAATTGACCGAACACGAACCCCCGGAGGAAAACGGAACTGGCACTGACGAGAACTGAATCCGGCGGAGCCGCGTGCCCGCGCGGCGCCATCCTGGTGCACATGGAGCAGGGTCGCATGGGACAGGATGGCCCGGGACGGCTCGAGGAGTTGGTTGAACTGGCACGTGCCGGTGGGTATGAATCGAAAGGCCTGGTTTCGGGCCGTAGGCTGGTTCCCACGCCATCACATTTTCTCGGTACCGGGAAGGTCGAAGAGCTGGTATCACTCGTTCAGGCGTCCGGGTGCGCTACGGTTGTCGTGAACCATGCACTCACCTCGGTGCAGGCCCGGAATCTGAATCAGGAAACGGGAGCGACCATTCTGGATCGAACGGCTCTCATTCTCGAAATATTTTCCAAGCGCGCCCAAAGCTATGAAGGCAAGCTCCAGGTGGAGCTTGCACGTCTGCGCTATGCGGCGAGTCGGCTCGTGCGTGGATGGAGTCACCTGGAACGCCAGAAAGGAGGCATCGGACTCAGGGGGCCGGGTGAAACACAACTCGAGACCGATCGTCGGCTCATTGCGAGGCGGGTATCCACCCTTGAGAGGCGACTCCGGGATTTTGAGAAACACCGTGCGATTGAGCGTCGCTCAAGAGTCGGAGTGCCTCTTGTGGCTTTGGTCGGGTACACCAATGTCGGAAAATCCACTTTGTTCCGCGCATGGACCGGCGCCCAAGTCCCGGTTGCGGACCAGTTATTCGCGACCCTGGATCCGACCTGGCGGCAACTCCGGCTACCCTTTGGCACCCGTGGCATACTGGTCGACACGGTGGGATTCATCCGGGATTTGCCACACGAGCTGGTTGCCGCATTTCGAGCCACGCTGTCTGAAACGCGTCTGGCCAGTCTCATCATCCACGTCGTCGATGTGAGCGCTCCCGGTTATCGATCCCAGATCGAGGTGGTAAACGAGGTTCTCGAGGAAATCGGTGCTGGCGCCATACCGCGCATCGAGGTCATGAACAAAATAGACCGACTGGGCCGTCCACCTGCTCTCGAACGGAATCCGGATGGCATGCCTGCGAGGGTCTGGGTCTCAGCAGGGCAAAGGACGGGATTCGATCTTTTGGCCGAGGCCGCCCTGGCGTACCTCAAACGCGAGGCCATGTGGGGTTCGGTTGAGATCGACGATTCGGAAGGAGCCTTTCGCTCCGCCCTCTACGGGCTCGGTGCCGTCCGTGCCGAGCACCGGATGGAGACCGGGCGGACCGAGATGACCCTTTGCCTCACGTCTGTGGACTGGGCCCGGCTCGCGCATCGATTTCATTTTCCGCCCGAACGATGGCGGGCTTGGGATCTGGCACGGTGGGACATGGGATACCAGCTGGCTTCGGGTGGATGACCATGGCTATTGAAGAACCGCCCAACGATCATGATCCCTGGGGAGATCCGCGTCATCAATCGGATCTCGACATCTGGCTGATTCGATTCAAAAGCCTTCTCGTGAAGCGCCTGAGGCGGTCGCCGAAGGGAGGATTGCGAAGACCGCATCGGTGGCGGCATTCCCTGCCCTGGGCGATTCTTCTCATCGTCGGTGTCTGGCTTGCGAGTGGTTTGGGTACGCTCGCCCCGGGAGAAGTTGCGCTGTTCTACGTGCTCGGCCAACCCGTGGGACGGGCCACGAGCGGAACGTTCTGGAGTTGGCCCCGTCCCCTGGGTCAAGTGCGCATGGTGGATGTGTCCGCTCCGCACAATCGCCTGGTTGCGTTTCATGCCCTCACGCTAAGGGATCGTCCCGTCGCGGTCACGGTTCATTATGTGTATCAAATCCTCCACCCCGGGGCGTATCAGTACTTTGCACCTCACCCTGCGGTCTGGCTGCGGGGCGAGATCCTGTCACGCTTTGGTGGCTGGATCCGGCATGCAGCCTATCCGATCCCATCGGCGCAAAAACCCACCCGACCCGTCGATCAGCCGCCGATCGGTTTGATCCGGCACGCGATCAATGAGGAACTCAACGAGACCCATACGGGGCTCCATCTTCTCAATCTCACTGCGACCGTTCAACCGCCGGCCCAGGTTCGCAAAACCGAGCGCATCTGGCATGCGCTGCACGCCGATCAGAAAGCAGCGATCCGAAAGGCGCAACGGGCCTTCCGGCAATCCTATGTGGCACAAAAACTTTCCGAACAGCACAAACGTCTGGCCATCGAGCTCAGGACCAGACGGTGGATCGAACAGGCCCGGTTGACTGTCGCCCGCTTTCTCTCGATCCTGGCCGCATACCGCCTGCATCCCGTGCTGGTTCGCCAGTGGCTGGTCGGTTCGTTTCTTCGGAAGCTCAAAGGAATCCCCAGGATCATGGGAACCCATGCGCCCGGTTTGTTGCTCGGGCCAAGAAGTGGCGTGCCAAAGAAGCGATCCCGGGTCAAACCGGATCGGGGATCAGCCCATCCGGGTCACGCGGAGGATTTGAGAAGATGAAGCGTCGCACCTGGCTGTATCCGGTTCTCGTTCTGGCGGGGTTCGCATTACTCGCGAGCGGTGGTTACGTGCTCTACCCTTGGCAGGGCGCGCTCATCGTCGAACCGGGCGGGCAGACCGAAGTCGTGACCGGCAGCGGTTGGCACTGGCACCGGCCGATGTGGACATCGGTCATCCGATTCGATCGCCGTCGCCACATCCTCCTCAGCGCCCCGTTGATGTGGGCCGCCTCTCCCGGTGTGACGGTGCGCATGCGCTTTCTAGCGCTTTGGCGTATCAGCAATCCCCTCTTGTACCATACCGCACTCGCGGCAACCCGGAACGCGGCTGAGGCGGCTATCGAAGCACAGGTTCGCTTCCGTCTCGGCACCGGTAGTAGGCAGATGAAGGGCAAGCCCGGCACATTGCCCGTTCCGCCCGGGCTCGCGCGGTGGATACCCGCAATCAATCGGGCACTCGCCCCGCAGGGTATTCGCGTGAGCCGCCTCGATTGGGCAGCACGACGCTGGTTCTCACCCCGGATGCAGTCATTGGAAAACGGTGAACTCGGGCGGTGGGTGGAGGCTGTGGCTGCCATCAAGGCGGACACCCGTGCCAAACTCGATCAGGTGCGGGCTCGTGCGCAAAGGAAGCTTGCGGCCTTGCGCCTGCTCGAAACGGAGAGGAGCGCGAAGATCGTCTCCACCGGTTTGCGCGATGCCTCATCCATCGAGGCCCGGGCCCGACGTCTGGATCCGCGATTTTATGATTTCTATACCGAACTCATGCTGTATTCGAAAACGCTGAAACAGGGCAGGAGCGTCCTGCTCCTGTCACCCGGCGACCCGTGGTTCAGCCGTTGGGGGTCGCATGGTCCGAATCACTGAAACGGGTGTTGCGCGATCCGAGGCTCCCTTCCCTGGCTATCCACAAGCCAGAGAGATCAGTCCGTGAACGCTCGTCGAGCATCGTCCAAAGGAAAGTGCGTCGTTGTGATCGGCACACAGTGGGGGGATGAAGGAAAGGGCAAGATCGTCGATCTGCTGACCGATCGGGCGCAGGCCGTGGTTCGTTTCCAGGGTGGCCATAATGCCGGTCATACGCTCGTCCTGAATGGGCATAAAACCGTCCTCCACCTGGTTCCCGCAGGTATTCTGCGCGACGGGGTGCGTTGCCTGATCGGCAATGGCGTCGTGGTGTCGCCGCCTGCGCTTTTCGAGGAAGTCGATACCCTGGTTGCCCAGGAGATCCCCGTATTCGACCGTCTCCGGTTGAGTCCCGCCTGTCCGTTGATTCTCCCCTCGCACGTCGCACTGGACCGGGCACGCGAGCTCGCCTGGGGCGGCGCACGCGCGATCGGTACGACTGGCCGGGGGATTGGGCCGGCTTATGAGGACAAGATCGCAAGGCGTGCACTGCGTATCGCGGATCTCTTCCATCGCGAGCGGCTGGCAACGAAACTCGGTGAGGCGCTCGACTTTCACAATTTTCTTCTCAAGCACTATTTCCGGGTGGATACCGTTTCCTTCCGCGAAACCCTGGATCAGTATCTCGGATATGCCGACCGGCTGGAGAGACTCGTATCGGATGTCGGACGGGTGCTCAAGGATCTCCGGGAACAGGGAGCGAACATCCTCTTTGAAGGTGCACAAGGCAGCCTCCTCGACGTCGATCTGGGAACGTATCCTTTTGTCACCTCTTCGAATACGACTGCGGGCGGTGCGGCAACGGGTTCAGGATTCGGTCCCTGTTACCTCGATCAGGTGCTGGGTATCGTGAAAGCATACACGACACGGGTCGGTGGTGGACCGTTTCCGACGGAGCTTCTGGATGACATGGGTGAACATCTGGCACTCCGGGGTGCCGAGTTTGGAGCGACGACCGGGCGCAAGCGGCGGTGTGGATGGTTCGATCTGGTCGCCCTGAAGCGTGCCATCATCAACAACAGCGTCTCCTCGCTCGGGATCACGAAGCTCGATGTTCTGGACGAACTCGACACGATCCGTATCTGCGTGGCTTATCAGGGTCCCTCGGGCCGTCTCGAGGTGGCTCCGACCGGTGCAGAGGACTATGCCGAGCAGGAACCGATTTATGAGGATTTGCCGGGCTGGCGCGCTTCGACAGTCGGTCTCCGCTCACTTGAATCATTACCCCGCAATGCCCGGGCCTATATTGATCGGATCGAATCGCTTGCGGGCGTTCCGATCAGCCTGATTTCGACCGGAGCGGAGCGCGAAGAAACGATCGTATTGGATCATCCATTTTCCGATTCGCCACTTTGCGGAATGGGCACTTGATTCGATGACCGACTACGCGATGAATCGCACCCGTCGTTCGTACCCGGAGCGTCTGAAGGGGATCCGGGCACGTGTCACCCAATACATCCGGAAAACGTCCGATGAGCAGGGCGTGAACCGGATCTGGTGCCGGGGAGAGGACTCGAACCTCCACGGATTGCTCCACTGGTACCTGAAACCAGCGCGTCTACCAATTCCGCCACCTCGGCTCGCAGGCACTATAGCCGAGTTTCGGACCCAGGGTCAATGGCGGCCCGGTCCCAATCACGGTCAAAGGGAGTCCATGTGAAAGAACAGCTGCCCCGATGGCCCGAGGATGATCCGGTTCATGCGCGCGAGCGCGAACGGTATACCCATCCGCTCCCGAGCCGTTTGTTTCTCTCGCGATGGTTTGAAGCACTCGGGCGTCCGGTGAGCTTCGAAACACTTACCGAGGCATTCCACCTGGAGACGCCCACGCTCCAGCAGGGACTCGAACGACGCCTGAAAGCCATGCGTCAGGACGGCGAACTCGTACAGAACCGCCGTGAGCAATGGTGCCTGGTACGCATCCTTCCAATTGTGACGGGGCTCATCCGGGCCGAGCGCGACGGATTCGGGTATCTTGAGCCGTCCCAGGGGGGTGCCCGCATCCTGATCCCTCCCGCCGAGATGACGACGCTCATGGATGGTGATCGCGTCATGGCGCGTATCGGGGAAGGACCCCAGGGCGTACCCATCGGAAGGATCATCGAGATCATCGAACGGGCGCATGCCATCGCGACCGGCCGCTTTTTCGAACAGAGCGGGGTCGGATTCGTAACCCCGTATCACCCACGACTCTTCACGGATTTTGTGGTGAGTCGCGAGAGCACAAAGACAGCGCATCCCGGCGATTTCGTCACGGTTGAGATCGTGGAGTACCCCAAACGGGGAATCTCCGCGATCGTCCGGATTCTCGATGTGATGGGTGCCTCGCCCACGCCCGCTCTCGGCGTTGAGCTCGCGCTCACCAGTTTTGCGCTTCCGGTTGCCTGGCCTGAAGACGTCTTGCTCGAGATCGGGGGTCTCGAGGCGCCGGTTCCACCCTATGGCGCCGAACGCCGGGATTTGCGAGAGATTCCCCTGGTCACGATCGATGGCGAGGATGCCCGTGATTTCGATGATGCCGTGTTTGCAGAAAAAACGAAGCGTGGCTTTCGCCTGATCGTGGCCATTGCGGATGTCTCGGCTTATGTCCGGCCGGGTACCGCGCTCGATCGGGAAGCGCAACGGCGTGGAACCTCCGCATATTTCCCGGATCGGGTCGTGCCGATGCTGCCTGAACGCCTGTCCAATGATCTTTGTTCCCTGAGACCCGGCGAGGACCGCCTGGCTTATGTGGCCGACCTCGAGCTCGATAGACAGGGGCAGGTGCGTCACCAGGCGTTCTATCCAGCCGTGATTCACTCGCACGCGAGACTGGTTTACGAGGAAGTTGCCGAGGCACTGGAGCTTCGGAAACCAGAGGCCCGACGCCGGTTGGGCCTGCTCATCGAACCACTCGAAGCACTCTACGCGCTCTACCGGATTCTGCGTGACGCCCGTGAAAAGCGCGGGGCCATTGATTTTGAGACCCGGGAACCCCGGATCGTTTTTGGAGCGGAGGGACAACTGGAGGCCATCCGGATCCGCGAACGAACCGATGCCCATCGTCTGATCGAAGAGTGCATGATCCTTGCGAACTCCGAAGTCGCGCGCTGGCTCGAACACCATCGGATTGCGACACTTTATCGTGTCCACCCGCCACCCCAGGCCGATCGCATCTCCGATCTGCGTCTGGTGCTCGGGAACTGGGGCGTCACACTACCTGGCGGATCCGAACCCAAGCCCGCGGATTTCGCCCATCTCATCCGGCATCTGAGCGATCATCCGGAGCGCCGGGTCGTCGAGATGCTTTTGTTGCGATCACTCTCGCGGGCGAGTTACGAACCTGAACCGACCGGTCACTTCGGGCTGGCACTCCGGCATTACTGTCATTTCACATCCCCGATCCGACGCTACCCCGATCTCATCGTTCACCGGGGACTTGCCGGTCGCACAGGGCCTGATGAATCCCAGGTGCCCGGTGCGGCCTTGGCGGTCCATTGCTCCTACACGGAACGGCGGGCGGACGAAGCCTCGCGCACGGCCTTGGAATGGTGCCAGCTCGGATTTCTGTCGGAGCGGATTGGAGAGGTTTTTGACGGGATTGTGACGGGCGTAACCGGATTCGGCCTGTTTGTCGAACTGGATACGGTTCTCGTCTCCGGCCTGATCCACATCTCCAATCTGCCGGATGATTATTATCATCACGATCCGAAGCAGGTCGCTCTGATTGGGGAGCATTCCGGCTGGACGTTCAAGCTGGGAGACCGGATTGCCGTCAAGGTGATGAAAGTCGATCTCGAAGAGGGGAAGTTGGATCTCGGGCTGGTCCCTCCGCGCAGGCGTCATTGAAGACCGAACGCCTCTACGGGGTGCATGCCATTGAGGCCATCCACGCAGCGGGACGTACCTGTTTCCGACTCTATATCCAGGCAGGTCGGCATGCCCCTCGCCTGGCTGCGTTACGCAGGCGCTTTGAAGACAGTGGGGTTCCCGTCTTCGAGGTGAGCCGATCGAGTCTCGACCGCATGGCTGGGGGAGGAGTGCATCAGGGGGTTTTGGCCGAAGTGGAGTCTGTTGCGCAAAGTCGTCACGCGAGTCTTGGGGAATGCCTGGCCCGAGCTGGCGAGACGGGGGTGATCCTTGTTCTGGATGGCATTCAGGACCCGCGCAATCTGGGTGCCTGTCTCCGCTCGGCGGCGGCGTTCGATGTTCTCTGTGTCGTGGTTCCGCGACACCGGGCTGCACCCATGAATGCACTCGCCGTCAAGGCCGCTTCAGGTGGTGCGGAAAATGTGCTCACGCTGACCGTTCCCAATCTGGCGCGTGCCCTCGGGGAAATCCGGGACGCCGGATTCTGGCTCATCGGTCTGGATCCCGATGCCTCGCGATCGATCGAGCAGGGGTCTTTTTCGGATCGAACGGCACTCGTACTGGGAGCGGAAGGGCAAGGGCTCAAACGACTCACGCGCGAGTCCTGTCACGATCTCGTCCGGATACCTCTGACGCAGAATGTGGCGAGCCTGAATGTCTCCGTGGCAGCAGGGATCGCGCTCTATGCACTGACCCGCCAAAGACGCGAGCTCGGGATCCGATAGTGAATGCCTGGTCTCGGGCGCTGGATTGAGCGTCTTTATGACCCGATCCAACGCCTGCTCCGGTTCGGGATCCGGTTCGCAATTGAGGCTCTTGACGAGATCGTACGGGCGAAAATGTGGCGCCCCCGGTCGCGAGTGGCGGGTCGGTGACCACGGCTGTGGGACAGGCGGTCGCGGGGCAGCTCAGTGCCACGGCGCCCGCGGGCCAGACCCTGACCTATGCGAGGGTTACCGGGCCGGGGCATGGGACGGTCGTGCTCAGCGCTTCCTCCGTTCCGCATGGAAGTAACCCACACCTCAGGTTCTCCGCGTTGCCGGGGGCGGTTCACAGCGCGATAATTCTGATAAGGCGTTTGAGAGCCGAAAAGTCGGTCGGATTGCGAGTGTAAAGCGGTAATCCATTAGCCGCAGCAGTGGCGGCAATGAGCAGATCCGCGAAGCGAGCCCGGCTTGATTGTCCGGCCGCCCGCACCGTCGCAAACATTCGCCCATAGAGGCGAGCGGCGGCGGCATCGAAAGGCAGGGCATCCCACGTAGCTGCCGCCCACTGCAATCGGTCTTGGCGTCGCGCGCGTTCCTCAGCATCACGCGTGGCATGCGGACCCGCAGCCAGTTCCGCGAGCGTTACCGCTGCGATCGCGGATTCCTCGGGGAGTCGTGAGGGATCGAGTAGGTCGTGGTCAATGACCACGGAAGTGTCGAGCAATCCGCGCGCGGGTTCAGCCATCTGCGGATGGATTGATCACGGCGTCCAAGTCCGCACGGAACCGGCCAAAATCAATCCGGGGAGCACTCGCCGCCGCCGCGGCAATGGCCGCCCGGGGAACGAAACGATGCGGTTGAATTGGCCGGAGTTCGGCCACCGGTGTGCCGTTGCGTGTCACAATCAGCGTCTGCCCCGCCTGTACTTCCCGGAGCACGCTGGCGGAGTCGTTACGCAGTTCTCGCTGGGTAATGATTCTGTTCATATACTGAAGTGTAGCAAATGTAGCATTCTGTAGCAAACAGCATGGGGGCGGGTTCTGTATCAAGTCACGATCCCCTATTCCCCGTGATACCACGTCCCCAGATATTCAAATCGCAACGACCGCGCCATGCCGGACATCTCGCATGGCAATATGTATCAAGTCAAGACTTGACCCCTAACCGTTCATAAAACCATAGAAATCTATTCCTATGACGTCGCCCGAACGATAAGGGCGGCGATTCGAGTGCCGGAATCCCACCGGCAAAACCGCATAGGGCAGCCCGTGCGTGCATGTTGCCCGAGCGCCTTCAAACCGGTTAGAATAGCCCTCAGGTCGGGATCATACCCGACCCAACCACTTACTCCTTGCTCTTCAAAAATATGGGGAGCCCACGAGACCACGGGGAGATCATGGCCGAATTACGTCATTATGAAGTCGTTTTTCTGGTTCATCCGGACCAGAGTGAACAAGTTGCTGGCATGCTGAAACGCTACCAGTCACTGGTCGAGAATGGCGGTGGCCGGGTTCACCGTGTCGAGGATTGGGGGCGGCGCCAGCTCGCCTACACCATTCACAAACTTCACAAAGCGCATTATGCGCTCATGAACATCGAGTGCGACAGCGCCACGCTGGCTGCATTCCAGGAAGCATTTCGTTTCAATGACGTCGTGCTCCGGCATCTCGTCGTCCGCCGCGAGGAAGCCCTCGTGGAACCGACCATGCTTCTCAAGGATCGTGAAGAAAAAGATGCCCGTGAACGCGAACAGCTCGAGCAGGAAAACCAGGCCCGCCGGAGTGCGACCGAGATCCCGGAGGGGGAGCGCAGCGAACTCCCGGGTGAACTCGGTACGGACGAAGCATCCGAAGACGAAACGGGTGATGAGGCCGATTCCGATCTCACCGCATTCAACGATACCGAGCCTTAATGGAGCACTGACCCATGCCGCAATTTTATCGCCGCCGCCGTTTCACGCGACCGACGCTCGAGCACGCCGAAATCGATTACAAGGATCTGTCTGCGTTGCGTAACTATGTGACCGAGACTGGAAAGATCATACCCAGCCGACTCACCGGTTCGACCAGCAAATTTCAGCGTGAGCTCACCCTTGCCATCAAGCGGGCCCGCTTTCTTGCGCTTCTGCCTTATACCGACCGGCATTGACGCGATGGGTGATCCCGTTCGAGGTATTTTCCGAATCCGGGCCGGTACCCGCTTTCGTGTCTGAAGCCGGAGCGGGCGGCTCATGAGACGGTTTCTGGATTGGATTTCGGGGCGCGAGCTGGCATCTGCCTTCCTGACCCTGATTCTGGCCTTGACCGGAGTCGCGCTTCCACTGGGGGGGTCGGTTCTCGCGCTCGTCGCGCTGAGACGGGGGGGGCATGCCGGGTTCCGTGCCGCGCTCTACGCAACCGGCATCTGGATCGGGCTGATCGCGCTACAGTGGGCGCTGGGGCAGCAGGTGGCGCATGCATCCAAGTTCGGCGTGGCGTCAGCCCTGTTGGCAGGCCTTGAGTTTGCCTGTTTCTGGTTTTTCATGGTGGCGCTCGCGCTTTTGATCCGGCGCGGGGGATCTCTTGCACTCGCAGTCCAGATGGTGAGTCTCGTTGCGCTCTTGGGTGTGGTGGCATTCACACTCATGGTCCACCACCCGAAAATATACTGGCAGGGTCTGCTGAATCGCTCCCTGGGCAGCATTCTTTCCCATGAAGCCGGTTACCCGGCGCTGATGCACTCCGTGATGGCGCACGCACCCTGGATTATAGGTACCCTGATCGCCTTCGGGGTGCTGATGGTCACGTTGGCGCTGTTTCTGGCCCGCTGGATCCAGTCCCGCCTGGATCGGCCGGGCGCGTTTGGACTCGAGTTTGAGCATTTTCGGGCGGGATATTTTGCGTCTCTGGTTTTTCTCCTGGTGATCGTATTGGGATTATTCACGCATGATGCCATTTTCGACAATCTCTCTTTTGTACTTGCGATCATGTTCATCTATCAGGGACTCGCGGTTCTTCAGCGTGGCGCCAAACGGTATCCGCTTCTGCGCACGCTGCGCGTTGCCGTCTACCTCCTGCTGGTATTCAGTTTCTTCGGATCCCTGTTCGGCCCTGCGCTTTCCGGCATCGTGACTCTCGGTGCCCTGCTCTGGCCGCTTTTGACCCTGGTCGGTTTTGTGGATAATTTTGTGAGAATGGGAGCAGGTGCGGTAACATGATCAGAGGGGGGATTTGGAATACCTTGAGAACTTCGCCCGCACCCGATCAAACGCCTAATAGAGCTTATAACGAGGATTAGTCCATGCAAGTCATCCTGCTCGAGAAAGTCGAAAACCTGGGAGATATCGGCACCGAAGTCGATGTCCGGGCCGGTTATGCCAGAAACTACCTCATCCCTCAGCACAAAGCGTTGCCCCTGACACCCGCCAACATGAAGAAAATATTGGAACGCCGTGCGGAGCTTGAGGCCGAGGCCGGTCGCATTCTGGCCGGCGCATTGGCGTTTAAGGAGAAACTCGAAGGGCAGACTCTGACACTTGTGGCCAAGGCCGGTCCGGAGGGTCGCCTGTTTGGATCCATTGGCCCGCAGGATATTGTTGATCGGATCCAGGAGACGCTTGCCGTCACGCTCGAACGTCGGCATATCCGACTCACGGATGGTCCGATCCGGGAACTCGGTGAAGAGGAGGTCACGGTTCACCTGCACACGGATGTCGAGGTCAAGATCATGGTTCGGGTTGTGGCGGAAGACTAAAGGCTCTCAGGCATGGATGTCAGTCGCGTACCCGATTCGGATCGATCCCGGATTGCGGGCCCGCCCCATTCCGATGAGGCTGAACAGGCCTTTCTGGGCGGCTTGCTGCTTGACAACTCCGTATGGCCAGAAGTGTCAGACATGGTACGGACGGAGGACTTTTACCGGCGTGACCATCAGGTCGTTTTCGAGGCGTTCTTTGCCCTTTTTCAGGAAAACAAGCCCGTCGACCTTGTGACGGCATCCGAAAAACTCGAACAGGCCGGGCGCATGGCGGAAGCGGGTGGAATGGGTTATCTCACCCAACTGGTACACGATACGCCTACCGCAGCCAATACACATGCCTATGCCGGGATCATCCGGGAATACTCGCTCCTGCGCCAGCTCATCCATGCGGGAACCGAAATCACGGCACACGGGCTTCATCCAGAAGGCCGGTCCTTGGCGGACATCCTGGATGATGCGGAAACGCGGATTTTCAGTCTGTCTGATGAACGGTTTCGTGGCCGCGATACGTTTGTGGATCTCTCCCGCATGCTGCATCAAACGCTGGATCGCATCGATGCCCTTTACCACTCGAAACAGGCGCTGACCGGGGTGGCGACCGGACTTCTCGATTTCGACCGGATGACTGCCGGTCTCCAGAAGGGGGATCTCATCGTGGTCGCGGGGCGTCCCTCGAGCGGCAAAACCAGTTTTGCCCTGAACATCGCCGAGCATGCCGCGATCAAGGACCGGGTGCCAACCGCCATCTTCAGCATGGAAATGTCGGCCGAACAACTCGTCTTGCGCTTCCTGTCCTCTCTGGGACGCATCGATCAATCCCATGTTCGGACCGGACAGCTCGAGGAGGCCGATTGGCCGAGACTCACTGCAACGGTCCAGCTCCTCACGGGCACGCCGCTTTATATCGATGACATGCCCGTCTTGTCGCCAACCGAAGTACGAGCCCGCGCCCGCCGACTCAAGCATCGGCATGGGCTGGGGCTCGTCATCGTCGACTATCTGCAGCTCATGCAAGTGTCCAAAACAACCGAGAACCGGACCATGGAGATTTCAGAAATCTCGCGTGGTCTCAAGGCCATGGCCCGTGAACTCGACGTCCCGGTCATCGCGATTTCCCAACTCAACCGGAATCTGGAGCAACGCCCCAACAAGCGCCCGGTCATGTCTGATCTGCGTGATTCGGGAAGCATCGAACAGGATGCGGATCTCATCGTTTTCATCTATCGGGACGAGATGTACAACACAGAGAGCACAGACCGGGGAACTGCTGAAATTATCATCGGCAAACACCGGAATGGTCCGGTTGGGGATATCCGGCTTGCCTTTCTCGCGCCGTACACCCGTTTTGAAAACCTGGCTTCAGAGCCACGCTATGGCTGAGCCGAAGGTAACCCCGTCGGCCCGATGAGTCGACCGACCCGCGCCCGGATCGACTTTCGCGCCCTGCGTGAGAATCTACGCATGATCCGGCGCCGGGCAAACGGTTCCCGGATCTGGGCCGTCATCAAGGCCAATGCCTATGGTCATGGGTTGATTCCGGTGGGCCGGGTACTCGGGGAGGCAGATGGGCTTGCGGTCTCGAGCCTGGATGAAGCGCTGGCACTCCGTGAGGCGGGTATCCGCCAGCCTATTCTTCTCCTCGAGGGTCTATTCGATCGAGGCGAGATCCAGGCCGCCTTCCAGGCCAAGCTTGAAATCGTGGTACATGCGGAGTTCGGACTTGCTCTGCTCGAATCGATCCCGCTCCTCTGGCCGAGACTCTGGATCAAAATCGATACCGGCATGAACCGGCTCGGTTTCCCCGCGCATGCGTTTCCCGATGTCCATGGACGCATCGTCCGGCTCAGTGCCACGGCACCCGGGCTCATGACCCACTTGGCCTCGGCTGACCGGCCTCATGATCCGGCTGTTCAGGAGCAGCTTTCTGCTTTCGATCGTCTGACGCGCGGGTACCCGGGACCCCGCAGCCTGGCGAACTCCGCTGCCATGGTGCAATACCCCGAAAGCCATGCGGACTGGGTTCGTCCAGGGCTCCTTCTGTTTGGTGTCTCCCCGCTTCCTGCCTCTGATGCCGAGTCGACGGGATGGCTGCCCGTGATGACGTTTGCGACTGCGATCATGGCGGTGAAACAGATACGGAGGGGTGAACGCGTCGGGTACGGCGGAGTGTATGAGGCCAAACGTGATGGCTGGATCGGGATCGCTGCAGTAGGCTATGGCGATGGCTATCCCTATCATGCACCGGGCGGTACGCCGGTTTGGGTGTCGGGCAGGCTCTATCCCCTGGCTGGGCGCGTTTCAATGGATATGATCGCAGTTGATCTCGGCTCCGAGCCGGTTGCCATCGGTGCGCCGGTGATCCTCTGGGGTCGTGAGCTGCCGGTCGAGATTGTTGCCCGTCATGCCGGAACCATTCCGTACGAACTCCTTTGCGGAGTGGCCCAAAGAGTGCGACACGAATGGGTCGATCAAGCGGAGGATGAGACGGATCATGCCGAAACCGTCGACCGCTTATCGTTGTGAAACCTGCGGGGCACAAGCACCACGCTGGAGTGGCCGCTGCCCGGACTGTGGCGCATGGAATACGCTCACGGAGATCGCCCGAGGATCTAAAATCCGCACCGGACGCGCGGGAGCGGATCTTCGTTCGGACTCCGCTCCCTCCCGGCTTCTCACACTCAGTGAAGTCGAGGGGGATCGGGAAGAGCGACACTCGACGGGACTCGGAGAACTCGACCGCGTCCTCGGGGGTGGGTTCGTTCCCGGATCGGTCGTATTGGTCGGCGGGGATCCGGGCATCGGGAAGTCCACTCTGCTGCTCCAGGCCGGTGCGCACCTCGCGCGAGGGGAACCCGTGATCTATGTGAGCGGAGAGGAATCCCCGCTCCAGGTGGCGTCGCGCAGCCGCCGTCTCGGGCTCGCGTGCGAGAACCTTTCACTTCTCGCCGAAACCCATCTTGAAACCATCATCCCGCTGATCCGGAAGGCACGCCCACGCATGGTCGTGATCGATTCGATCCAGACGGTTTACAGTGATCTGGTCGAATCCGCGCCCGGTTCCGTCACCCAGCTCCGGGAATCGACGGCCGCACTCGTACGTCTCGCAAAGACGACCGGTTCCGCACTCTTCATCATCGGGCACGTGACCAAGGAAGGTGCGATTGCAGGACCCCGGGTTCTCGAGCACCTGGTCGATACCGTACTCTATTTTGAGAATGACCTGGGCAGCCGTTACCGAATCGTCCGTTCAGTGAAGAACCGATACGGGGCCGCCAATGAAACGGGGATCTTCATCATGACTGAAAACGGGCTGCGCGAGGTCCGCAACCCTTCTGCAATCTTTCTTTCGAGCCGCCTCGAAGGGGTGAGTGGCAGTGCCATCACGGTGATGCGGGAAGGCAGCCGCCCCATGCTGGTCGAGGTGCAGGCGCTCGTGGATGAGGCCCAATCGATGCCTCCGCGACGCATCACCGTCGGGACGGATCCGCCCCGCTTGGCGCTCCTGCTCGCCATTTTCAATCGTCACAGCGGTCAGTCGGTTGCGGGGCGGGATGTGTTCGTGAACGTCGTGGGCGGGCTCCGTATCAACGAGACGGCGGTGGATCTCCCGGTTCTGCTCGCCGTCTGGTCGAATCTCACGGATCGGCCGCTGCCCCATGATTTGATCGCCTTCGGCGAAGTGGGGCTCAGCGGGGAGATCCGCCCGGTCTTTGGCGGCGAGGAACGCCTGCGCGAATCCGTCAAACACGGTTTCACAAAAGCACTGGTGCCGCGCGGGAATGTCTCCCGTCAGGAGCGGAAGGAGGCAGGTGATCTGCGTATCGTGAACCGGCTGGACGAGTGTTTTCTGGCCGTCGAGTCCTGGCTCGCAAGCGGATGATCTTCGATCGCCTGGCGTGCCCGCTCGCGTTCAGGATTTGCGGGCTTGCAGCCGTGTGGGATCGATGGGAGTCGGTTGCTGGTTTTCATCGATATGCACATAGGTGAGCTGCGCAGTTGAGACCAGGTGGCTTTCAATCCCGCCCGGGTCGGTCGGCCGTTGTACGAATACTGATACATCGATTGTCACAGAGGTTCGCCCGGTCCGTTTGAGATCCGTATAGAAGCTGACAACGTCGCCGACGTAGACCGGGCGCAGGAACACAAACTCGTTGACGGCGACGGTGACCACACGCCCTCCCGCGATACGGTAGGCCAGAATGGCTCCGGCGATGTCGGCATGGGACATGAGCCAGCCGCCGAAAATATCGCCGACTCCGTTCGTGTCCTTGGGCATGGCCAGGGTCGATACGGTCGCCGCTCGGTCATGTGGAGGAGATTCGAAGTGCATGAGTTCCGGACGGTTGCCGAGTTCAGGCGGTGGATGCTGGCAGAAGATCCTGCCAACCGCGATCGGGCCGGAAGCGTTCGCCCAGGCGTTCCTCAAAGTGTTTGAGTCGCTCATAGACCGACTGCGGTCCGGTTTCACGAATGTACTGGAGGGGGCCGCCACGGAAGGGTGCGAATCCGGTCCCGAAAATCACGCCCGCATCGATCCAGTCATCGTTTGCGACGATTTTTTCCCGCCGACAGGCCACGACCTCGTTCAGCAAGGGCAGGATGAGCCGGTCTTCGAGATCGGTATGGCTGAGCATGGCGCGGGAGCGATCCTTGACGGGCTGCCCATCCCGATAGCGGTAAAACCCGCGTCCAGTCTTTTTACCGAGATGCCCGGCCTGCACCAGGGTTTCAAGAAGCGCCGGAACCGGTTTGTTGAGCTCCTGGGCGAAGACTTTCGCAACCGATAGTGCGACATCCAGGCCCACCGTGTCTGCGAGTTCAACCGGACCCATGGGCATTCCGAATCGCAGTGCAGCCTCGTCGATCGATTCATAGGGGATGCCCTCCATGCCGGCCAGCATGGCTTCCATGAGGTAGGGCATGAGAACCCGATTCACGAGAAAGCCGGGAGCGCTTTGGACCGGGATCGGGAGTCGTTCGATCTGACGCGCGAACGAGAGCGCGCGAGTTAACGCTTCGGCATGGGTACCTGCCGTCTGGACGATCTCGACCAGCGGCATCTTGGCCACAGGGTTGAAGAAATGGATCCCGACGAGCCGGCCCGGGTCATCGAGGTCGGCACTGAGGCGCTCGAGACGGATACTCGACGTGTTGGTTGCGAGTAGTGCACCGGGCTTGAGCTTGGGTTCGATCGCCGCGTAGAGCGCTTTTTTCGCATCGAGGTTCTCGTAAATCGCTTCGATGACGACGTCTGCATCGGCGACATTTTGGCCTTCGAGGTCCATTTGAAGTCGCTTCACGGCGGATGCAATCTCGCCTGGGGTGTGTAACCGGCGTTCAAAGAGTTTGCGCGCCCGGATGAGTGCCGGTTCGACAAAACGGCTTTCGCGATCCTGGAGACTCACCGCGTAGCCCCGGAGTGCGCACCAGGCGGCAATATCCCCCCCCATGACCCCCGCGCCGATCACGTGAACGCGTTTGAGATCGAAATCCGCTTTTTTGCCCAGGCTTTTGAGTTGATCCTGAAGGAGAAAAACACGAACCAGATTCCGTGCCGTGGGTGAGGACATGAGGTTCGCGATCGAATGCGCCTCCGCTTCATAATGAGCCGGAGTGGCCGCATGGCCGAAGCGTTCCCAGAGGGAGACAATGGCGTAGGGAGCGGGGTAGAATTCCTGTCGGACATGCTGGCGCAGTTCATCGCGCAATCGCCTGGCGAGAAGAGGGCGCACGAGTGGCAGGTTGAAAACGGAAGACAGGAGGGGCGGGTGGTGCGGTTCGGGTGGATGAAGAAGGAACTCGCGGGCAGCTGCATGGGCTTGTTCACTCTCCACCAGCCGGTCGACGAGTCCCATCTTGAGGGCGGTTTCCGCATGAACCGGCTCTCCTCGGAGCATGAGTCGCATCGCCGACTGGACCCCAACCAGCCGGACGCTGCGCACCGTACCGCCGAAACCCGGATGGATACCGAGTTTGACCTCGGGCAGACCGAGGCGCGTACTCCCACGAACAGCCAGGCGGTAGCGGCAAGCCAGTGCCAACTCGAGGCCGCCACCCATTGCAAACCCATGGAGCACGACGAGAGTGGGAAAGGGCAGGTTTTCGATTTCAGAGAAGACCCGTTGCCCTCCGCGTATGAGCTGGAGGGCTTCACCTGAATTTTTGAGAGTGGTGAACTCCTTGATATCCGCGCCAGCGATGAAGCCATTCTTTTTCTTCGAATAGATCACGAGGCCCTTGGGCGATTTCGATGCGATTTCGCGGATCCGCTCGCCCAGCTCCGTCACGACTGCCTGGGTGAGTGTATTGGTCCCGCTTTCAGGATGGTCGATGGCCAGCCAGGCCAGTTGATGACTGTCAACCTCGAATGACCAGTGTGGGCGCATGAAATCCCTCGTTTTCGTTTTGGTACGGCTTGCCCCCATTATAGCGCGGGTCCCCCCCATCCGATTCGTTTGGAATCAAATAACGTCGGGTGGATGCAATCGGCATGCATCACGCGTTTTCCCGCGAGATTCCGCCCGGTAACGAACGCCGACATCAGCTGGAGGTCTGATCGAATCTAATGGGATGAACGCCCCATTCTTCAGGTGGCCACATTGGCGGCATTGATCGAGTTCCACGCGGTAGAAGTCGACGCGGCGGCCAGCGGGTCGGCCCGTCAGGTCGACCGGGCAGGTCGCGATCTGGCGTTTGAGCGAAGGGCTTGAATACCTCTCATAGAGACGCGGGGCGGCGTGTGCGCCTGCGTTGCACTCGGGGTCAATCAGGCCCGGGTTTACCGGGTGCGCGAGTGGCGCGGTCACCTGGCTCGAGCCCACATCGCGAGAGGGGCGCGCCAACGCCCGCCGTTGGCCCTGAGCGGCGTCGAGCAAGACGCGCTGCTCGAGGTGCTCAACAGTGATCGCTTTGCCGACAAGGCTCCGGCCAGCATCCACGCCATGCTGCTCGACGAGAGCCGCTACTTGGCTTCGGTGCGCCCCCTGTACCGGCTGCTGGCTACGCGCGCGTGCGAGGTTTGGAGCTGGGAGATCACGAACCTCGAGGGCCTGGGGCGGTTGCACCCTATATAATTTGCATTCGGTGGCTCACTTCCATTGACACGCACCGAGGTGGGGATAGCCGAAGTAGCCCAGTTGCGTGGTGGCGAACGTATAGGCGTCCTCGCGAGTCGTCAGCTCGAAGTCCACAAGGCGGCTGCCCTCAATGAAGGCGCGGACATCGGCTAAGGTCTGGAGTGGTTGGGTCTTGACAGTCACGATCATCCTCCGCTGATGCCAGACTCCCGACCGCCTTCAGGCCCACGTCACGTTGGGAAAGGCTCTCATTTCAGGTCATACGCAACTTTTGAGCATAGCTCTCAGGCGCCCACCATTGCCGTGAGGTCCTTCCCGTTCGAGGCCTAATGGATGATTCATAAGGGTGGTAAAGTTTCATACCAAAGCCAGCTCCCGGGACCTCTGGATTTTTAAGCATGACTTCCGTATCGTTTCTCATGCGGCGTATTCACTCCTTGGTAAAGGTGATGATCTGGGTCGCCCATCAGGAATGCGCCGCCTTCTCATTTCAGGTCATATACAACCTTTGAGCATAGCTCCAGAGGTGAAACTCCATGTCTATCTTCGATCGCAAATTGACTACCGGCGGAAAATACCTCGCATTGGGCGTTTCGGCCACGTTTTATTACTATTTCTCGATCGTCGTGATCGCAGAAGTGTTGCTGCTCGGAATTTTGATCGGGGCGGCCCTCCATAACTACTTGATCGGAGTGGGCGTTTCTTTTGCAGGACTTGTCTTGAGTTGGTTTCATATAATCCGCCTGCTCATGCACTGGATTTTGTTCGCGTTCCTCCTGATACTGGCGTTCTATCTCATGTCGGTCGTACCCACGCCCTTGGCGATCGTTATCGTCGTGTTACTGGTTCTTTTCTTGTTGGCGGTCAACTACGAGTTTTTTATTCTCATGCCTCAACGGATCGCGCAAAACGCCCGGGGAACCCTGATCGAAGATCCGGAATCGGAGGACGATTCATGAGTATCGAAACGATTTTGTCCGTCGTCAGGACCGCGAGCGCGTGATTGGCCGGAGTCTTGGCCGTGATCGCGTTAGAAACCGCTGGAATCGAGCGATTCCTGCGCGGATCTGCGAGAGGCTTGGGATGCAACCCCCGGGGTCTACTCTCTATTACGCGAAAGATAGAGAATCGATTCCAGAAGCCCGGATCCGGTTCTCGAAGTCGGTCGAGACCATCACTGAGCCGGATCTCGACCGCTCGCCCAACCCGACGGGGGGCGCATCGCAAACGGAAACCGTTGACGCGTCTTTTCCAAGGTCTCAACGGGCTGTTTCGGAGGCGGGGCGATGGCAGGGTCAGACGATCTGATCCGAGTGGCGTATTCTGCAGTCACAGACCAGGGGGAGATGATCCGAATAGTGGACGCGGGGGATCCTGAAGTTCCGGATCTCGATTTCGGGGCTCGCCAGGATGAAATCCAGCTGTTTTTTGGGGCCCGAGCTCGGATACGTTGGCGAGCCGGTCAGGTTTGCGGTCCGAAGGCGGGTTGCGGCCATGAACAGCTTGATTTCATAGTCGCCCCAACGCGTATTGAAATCGCCGGAGACGATGACCGGTTTGTCCCGCATCCGCACGAGATCGTAGAGATCGGAGAGCTGATAATGGCGATGGCGGTACTTGAGAGAGAGATGCACCAGAAAAATGTTCACTTGGTCAAGTTGGAGCTCGATCAGGAGGCGTTTCACTCCGGTATCGAAATAGTGAAACTGAACCTGCCCTTGACCATCCCGGGTGATGAATGCATTGGCCTGTTTGCGCACGACCGGCAGGTGCTTCATGAGTGACGTTGGAGCGTATTTGCATTCCCAGTGAGCGCCCCGTCCACCGAGGGATGTGGCGATCGCCTCAGCCTGATTGATGGCTCCGCTTCGGACCGAGCCGCTGTCTACCTCGAGGAGAGCGAGGATATCGGGCTCGAGCGAGTTGAGATAGCGGCATAACTTGGGGAGCTTGATCTGGGTGTCCCGCAGATAGCCCGCACCCGGAACCGGGAGGTTGAAGCGCTTCCCGGTACCCGTTGCGTAACGGATGTTGTAGACCACGAGCCGGAACGATTGCAAGGGGCTCTCGCTCGATTCCGAATGCTTCATTCTAATCCTCCTGCGCGCGATCGGGCAGCGATCGCCCGAGCTGGTAGAATCACAAGACGCGTGCGGCCGGAGTGGATGAGCCCGCTCCGGGCAGCCGGGACCGGGCTTCGACAAACAGATGATTGAGGTTTATGTGGCTGATTCCAAACCCATGCGATTTCTGGCCGGTGATATTGGCGGAACCAAGGCGCTCCTCGAGATCTTCGAGCGCGCAGGCAAGGGTTATCGTACGATTCAACGGACCGAAAAACCGAGCGGACAGTATCCTACATTCGAAGCATTGCTCGGCGACTTCGTGCAATCCCAAAACGTCGAGATCGGAGCTGCGGCCTTCTCCGTGGCGGCTCCGCTCCATGAAGGACGTGGCCGCTTTACCAATCTTCCCTGGCAGATGGACGAAGCGGTTGCCGCCCGTGAACTCGGCTTGCCCCGTTTGCGTCTGGTCAATGATTTCGTGGCTGCAGCCCTGGGTATCCCGGAACTCGCACCCGCAGACCTCCTCTGGCTTCATCCGGCCACATTGAATCCCCGGGGTGTCCGGGTCGTTCTGGGCGCGGGCACGGGTCTCGGTATGGGATTTGCCACGCCCCAGGCGGACGGTCAGGATTTTGACGCCTGGCCCTCGGAAGGCGGTCACGCCGATTTTGCACCCCGATCGGATGAGGAAGTGGAAATCTGGAGATGGGCGCATCAGGTCATTCAAGGCCGGGTCGGATATGAACGGCTGATCTCGGGCTCCGGTTTGAGCCTCCTTTACGCATTCTACGAAGCCCAACGCCAGGGTCGCGCGCCGGAGACCCGGGAGGCTACGGCACTCACACCTGCTGCCGTGAGCGAGGCGTATCGGATGGGACGCGATCCCTCGGCGCGTCGGGCAGTCGACAAGTTTCTCGATCTCCTGGGTGGTTTTGCCGGCAATGCTGCTCTCCAGTATCTGCCAAGCGGTGGAGTTTATCTGGCCGGAGGAGTGATTGCGCATCTTGCCTCGGCAGTTCCAAAGAGCCCGCTGCTCCGTTCCTTCGTGGACAAGGGTCGATTATCGGATGCCGTTCGCAGGTGTCCGCTCGCGCTCGTGCGCAACCCCGAACTCGAACTGATGGGTGCCCGCCTGGTCGCGGTTCAGCTCGGTGCATCCGGGCGCCCCGCGAGCAGGCGCTCGTAGATTTGAATGTAGGGCTGGGCGCGAGCCTGCCAGCTGCAATCGATTTGCATCACCCGGCGCACGAGAACGAGCCAGCGGTGGGAGTCGGACCAGGCGCGCTCGGCTCTCAGGCAGGCCGAAAAAAACGATTCGGCGGTGTGGGGTTCGAACCGGAACCCGGTCCCATCAGCGTCCTGATCGGCGTCCCGGACGGTATCGATGAGTCCGCCCACTGCATGCACAATGGGCAGGGTTCCGTAGCGCTGGCTATATTGCTGGTTGAGCCCACAGGGCTCGAAGCGTGAAGGCATGAGGAAGAGGTCCGCGCCCGCTTCGATGAGGTGGGCCCAAGGCTCGCTTTGTTCGATCATCACTTGGATCGCACCGGGATGGTGACGGGGGAGATCCTGGACACGCTGTTCAATGTCGGGCGCGCCCCGGCCGAGGAGAACCAGACGCCAGTTGCGGCGGATGAGCCAGGGGGCGATCTCGACCAGGAGATCAACCCCTTTCTGCTCCGTGAACCGGCCGATGAAGGCAGCGAGCGGTCCGTTCGATGGGGCGAGATGGAGACGCTTGATCAAGGTATCGCGGCAGTTCTGTTTGCCCGTGAGATCAAGGGCATTGTAGTGACTGGGCAGATGGGGATCGTTCACCGGGCTCCAAATCTCGGGATCGATTCCGTTCAGGATTCCGGTGAGATCGTTGACCCGCTCCTCAAGCACGCCCTCGAGCCCGTGCCCGAAGGCTGGGGTCAGGATTTCCCGTGCATAGCTCGGGCTCACGGTCGTCAGGTGATCGGCAAAGACCAGTCCGGCCTTGAGAGCGGAGCCGGATCCGTAAAACTCAAGCCCACCCTGTGCCTGCCAGAACTGCGGTGGGAGCCCCAGCCGATCGAAGCTCTCGCGTGAAAATAGTCCGGGGTAGGCCAGGTTGTGTATGGTCAAGACGCTTGGGATCGGGATTCCGAGCGTGCGGATCCAAAGCAAGAGAAGACCGGTGGGCCAATCGTGGACATGGACCAGATCGGGTCGCGGACCCCACTCGTTCCCGGGAGAGATCCAGGCCCGCGCGAGCGCTTCACAGAGCCTCCCGTAGCGGAGAACCCCATCCGGCCACTCCTCTCCCGTAGAGCTGGCGTAGGGTCCTCCCCTGCGATCCGAGAAACCGACCCCACCGATCCAGATGATTTCGAGATGACTCGAAAGAGCCGTCGCATGCCAGACGAAAGATGAGTTTCCGATTGAACCGCTTCGCTCTACGGCGCCCGCCGATCGTGGTGGACAATCGGGTCCGGTCACCGGAATGAGGATCTGAACGGTGTGTCCGAGCGCGGACAGGGCGCGAGCAAGCGAGGCAGAGACGTCCGCCAGGCCGCCCACTTTGATCCAGGGGGCAAGCTCAGTCGTGACAAAGGCAATACGCATGCAACGCTCCGGACTGTGGATACGAAAGGGGGGCATCATTTTCGCCACCTGTCCGGATCATAGCCGGGATTCGTGCCCGGTGTGCGCTGGCCTGCGAGAGCCCGTCCGGAAGTATGCTATGGTGATCCCTTGATATTGAGCTGGTCTGTGCGTCCAGGTGGAGTGACCTGTGAAATCGAGAGGTCTGTCCCAACGGTTTGTCAGTCGACTCACGCGGGAGACCCTGGCACTCGTACTCGCAGGTGGACGTGGCAGCCGGCTCAAGGGACTGACCGATAACCGTTCCAAACCCGCCATGCCGTTCGGCGGCAAGTACCGGATCATCGATTTCCCGCTCTCGAACTGCCTGAACTCCGGCATCCGCAGGATCGGAGTACTGACCCAATACAAATCGCACTCGCTCATCAAGCATCTTTTGCAGGGCTGGCATTTCCTGAGCGGAGAATTCAACGAGTTTATCGATATCCTGCCCGCGCAGCAGCAGAAGGGCAGTCACTGGTATCAGGGGACGGCCGATGCCGTCTTCCAGAATCTCGACATTCTCTCGAACCATGCGCATGAATATGTGCTGGTGCTGGGTGGCGACCATGTTTATAAAATGGATTACGGTGAACTGCTCGGATTTCATGTCGAGCAGAAAGCCGACGTGACGCTTGCCACGGTACCCGTACCGGTGAGCGAGGCCGATCGTTTCGGCGTGGTTCGTTTGAATCCAGAATCACGGATCGTCGATTTTATCGAGAAACCTTCGATGCTGCCGCCCGAGTGGGGAGACGATACTCATTGCCTCGCGTCCATGGGAGTCTACGTCTTCAATCGGGACACCCTCGTGCGTTATCTCACGGAAGATGCGGGACGCCCGGAATCCAGCCATGATTTCGGGCATGACCTGATTCCGAGGCTCCTCACGGAGACGCGGGTCATGGGATTTCGCTTCGTAACAGAAGACGGCCAATCCGCCTACTGGCGGGATATCGGCGATCTGGATGCCTATTGGCGATCCAACATGGAGCTGATCGCCGTCATCCCCGAGTGCAATCTCTATGATCGCGACTGGCCCATCTGGACGGCAACGGAACAGGGTCCGCCGGCCAAGTTCGTCTTTGATGAGCCGGATCGACGCGGCATGGCGCTCAACTCGATGATTGCCGGTGGTTGTATCATCTCCGGTTCAGTGATCCGGGATTCGATCCTGTGCCGAAATGTGCGGGTCGAATACGGTTGCATCATCGAACAATGCGTCATTCTTCCGGGCGCACGGATCGGGCGGGGGTGCCGGTTGCACCGCTCCGTCGTAGAGGAGGACGTCGTCGTTCCGGATGGCTGGGTTGTGGGACATGATCCAGAGGGAGACGAGCGGCGCTATGAGCGTAGCCCAGGCGGAATCACGCTCGTCCGGTGACGATTGGCGAAGTTCCGGAGACCGCAAGCTCGAGCCCTGCGTAGACGGCCTGCGATCCGAGTTCGGATTCGATGTCTTGGAGTCGGTTGTATTTGGCCACCCGTTCGCCTCGTGCCGGTGCACCCGTCTTGATCTGGCCGGAATGACAGGAGACCGCGAGATCGGCGATGAAGCTGTCGGGTGTCTCGCCTGACCGGTGAGAAATCATGGTCCGCCAGCCGGCTTGCACAGCAAGATGGACGGTCGAGAGGGTTTCAGTGACGGTGCCGATCTGGTTCAGCTTGATCAGGATCGAGTTGGCCCTCTGATGCCTGATCCCCTCGCCGAGAAGCTTGGGGTTGGTGCAGAAGATATCATCTCCGATGATCTGGATTCTTTTACCCACTTCCGCATTCAGGTGACTCCAGGCTTCGGCATCGGATTCGCAAAGCGGATCCTCGATCGAGCAGAGCACCGGGAAATCACGGACCAGTTTAGTGCAAAACTCGACCATCGCATCCGAATCCAGTGTCGCCCCCTCACTGCGTAGCGTGTATTCCCGATCGCTGTAGAACTCGCTTGCCGCAAGGTCGATCGCGAGGGCGACGTCTAGGCCCGGACGGTAGCCCGCCCGCTCGATTGAGCGTGTCAGGATTTCAAGGGGCTCGCGATTCGATCGGGTTCGGGGCGCAAACCCACCTTCGTCTCCAACCGCGGTATTGAGATTCTTGTCCTTGAGATCCAGCCGGAGTGCGTGATAGATTTCCGCTCCCCAGCGGAGCGCCTCGGAAAACGAAGGTGCGCCAACCGGTGCGATCAGGTATTCCTGGAAATCCGAGCCCTGCCAGAGTGCATGCACGCCGCCGTTCCAGATATTCATGAAGGGGACGGGCAGGCGGGCAGGAGAAACAGAGGAGCCGGGAAGGGATGCATAGAGGGGGCGCTGGTCCAGATGGGCGTGCGCACGGGCATACGCCATCGAGCAGCCCAGAAGGGCATTGGCGCCCAGTCTCGATTTGTCAGGTGTTCCGTCGGCCTCGATCAGGAGCCGATCGATCTCATCCTGTGTTGACGGTTGCCGCGCAATGATTCGGGGCGATAGCACGTCGTTCACATTTTCCACCGCGCGAAGCACGCCTTTTCCGCCGTAGCGGCCCTGATCCCCATCGCGGAGCTCACAGGCCTCCCGGCTGCCGGTTGATGCGCCCGAGGGAATTTGGGCTTCGTGACAGCTGCCGTCGGCCAGATGGCAGGTCACGGCCAGGGTTGGATTGCCGCGGGAATCGAGGATTTCGCGGGCGCGAAAAGCTTGGAAGGACTGGGGCATGCACCATCCGCTGAGTCAAGCACACCGGTATTGTATCAGTGTGGCATCCGAGAGCCCAGAACGGGGAAACGATTTCGGGCATCGAGCGGAACGGCTGACCGATCGCAGAAAAACGGGTCTGCGAGGGTTCCGATCCCGCTTGCGGGGATCGTCCGGTCGCGCGCGATCCAGCGGGCGAGTGCATCCTGCTTGTCCGATCCGCATGCGAGCCATACCCGGTGGCGCCCTCGGTTCAGAGTGGGGCGAGTGAGGGTGAGGCGTGAGTGGCCACGGAACGAAGCGACCGCTGCGACGAATCGGTCCTCGATCCGAAGCGCCGGATCATCGGGTGCAAGCGATGCGGTATGCCCGTCCGATCCGAGTCCGAGATGGATCAGGTCGAGCACCGGGGGATGGCCACAGGTTTGGATCAGATCCGTTTCATAGATGTTCACCAACTCATCTGCGCAGATCGACGGATCCGCCGGGACCGGATGGATCACGAGGCCGGATGGAATGAGCGGGGAGAGATGCGTCCAGTTCCGTTCCGGCGCCCCTTCCGGGACCAGACGCTCATCCACCTGAAACAGGTGAATCTTCGTCCAGGGCAAGGGTTGCGCGAAGAATTCAGCAAGCATGGGCCAGGGAGTGGAACCGCCTGAGAGCGCGATCGTACAGTGGTCTTTTCCCTTGAGAACGGATGCTACGCATTCGGTCAGGTAGGCGGATGCCTGGCGGCAGGCCGTGGGGCAGTCGGGCGATACGTGAAGCGGCATACGGGTCGGCTTTGGGGCAAGGGTCGAGGGTTGGATCGTCTAGGGGTGCGCGTCAGGTGATTCCGTGCGGGGCCCCAAAGGGTCGTGCCAGCCGCCATTTTGGACGATCAGGCCAGCCGCTTCAGCGGGACCCATGCTGCCGACTCCATATTCATAGATCGGGCTGTCCTGGTTCAGGGCCGGATCCACGATTCGCCAGGCGGCTTCGACTGCCTCCTGACTCGCGAAAAGTGCCTGATCGCCGCGGATCGCGTCACCGAGCAGGAGTTCGTAGGGTTCTTCCTCGCCCGCCTGGTTACGCATCACGACCAGTTCGATCGGCTGACCGACCATGGTCGGCCCGGGTCGTTTGGCGCGTGCGCCGAGTCCGATTTCGACCCGGTCCGGTCCGAGCCGGAAACGGATGTAGTTGGCTCCGGGCGGAAAGGGTTCATGGGTAATCGAAACCGGCGGTCGCTTGAACTGAACCATGATCTCGGTTGCCGTACTCGCGAGACACTTGCCAGCCCGGATGAAGACCGGTACCCCACTCCAACGCCACGTCTCGATCGAAGTTTGGAGTGCGACGAAGGTTTCGGTCGTCGAGTGCGGGCGGACGCCTTTCTCTTCGAGATACCCTTGATACTGTCCGCGTACCATCCGATTATCCCCAAGGGGTGGAATGGCCTTCAGGATTTTGGTCTTTTCCTCCCGGTTGGCTTGGGCGGAAGCATTGATCGGGGGTTCCATGGCGAGAATCGAGAGGGTATGCAGAAGATGGTTCTGGACCACATCCCGGATGGCTCCGACCTCGTCATAAAAGCTCGCACGATCCGCCACGCCGAATTGCTCGGCCATGGTGATCTGGATATGGTCGACGTACCGATTGTTCCAGACCGGTTCCAGAAAACTGTTTGCAAAACGGAAGTAGACCAGGTTGAGGACCGGATCCTTCCCGAGATAATGGTCGATCCGGAACAGACGGTCTTCAGAGACGATCCGGAGCAGGGTTCGGTTGAGTTCGATCGCTGAAGCGAGATCGTGCCCGAACGGCTTCTCCACGATGAGTCGCGCATTCTTGGTGAGGTGGTTTCTCTGAAGCCTGTCCGCAACGGAACCGAAGAGGCTCGGGGGAATGGCGAGATAGAACAGGGGTGAAGCGATTTTCTGAAGTTTGGCAGCAAGCGCCTGGAATGTCGCCTCGTCACGGTAGTCGCCATCGAGGTAGTCGAACTTCCGGCAGAGTGCGTCGACAACCAGCGGGTCCAGATCCGCTGCCTGGGCTTTCAGGCTGTCGCGGATTCGATCCCGGAGCTGATCGACGTTCCAGCCGCTCTTCGCGACACCGAGCAGCCGGTCCGGCAGGGATCCGGTCGCTTCGAGCTTGGCGAGTGCTGAAAAAATCTTCTTGGCTGCGAGATCGCCGCTCGCGCCAAATAGAACGAATGCGTCGGAAGACCCAGTCATGGATGATCTCCGGATTGTTCGGCGTGGCCACCAAACTCACTTCGCAAGGCGGACAAAATGCGCCGGGCGTAATCGCTTTCGCCGCGGGAATCGAATCGGGCGAAGAGCGCACTGGCCAGCGTGGGGGCGGGTGTTCCAGATTCGATTGCGGCGAGAAGTGTCCAGCGCCCTTCCCCCGAGTCGGATACCCGGCCGTGGAAATCCCCGAGATCCGGATCCCGGGCGAGCGCATCTGCGGCGAGGTCGAGAAGCCACGACGATACGACACTGCCGCGCCGCCAGACCTCGGCGATGTCGGCGACCGGCAGGTCATAACGATAGGCGTCAGGCTCGCGCAGCGGAGTCGTTTCAGCGTTCGAGGCAACAGGTTTCGATCCCACATTGGCGTGACGGAGCAGGTTGAATCCTTCCGCATAGGCGGCCATGAGGCCGTATTCGATTCCGTTATGCACCATCTTGACAAAATGGCCGGCACCACTTGGTCCGCAGTAGAGATATCCGGCTTCGGCACTGATCTGTGCGTCTGAGCGTCGCGCGCCTGTCCGCGCGACCGAATCGCGGCCGGGCGCCAAGGCTTCGAAAATGGGCGTAAGACGCGAGCAGACCGCCTGGGGTCCGCCGATCATGAGGCAATAGCCGCGCTCCAGACCGAATACCCCGCCGCTGGTCCCGACATCGACGTAATGGATGCCTTGGGGCTCGAGCGCGGCAGCGCGACGCTGGTCATCCTGATAAAACGAGTTGCCGCCATCGATGAGGATGTCGCCCGAAGTGAGGAGGGGCGCAACCTCTGCGATCGTCTGGTCGACGAGCCCGGCCGGTATCATGAGCCAGATTGCGCGTGGTGGTTTGAGGGCTTGAACCAGCTCCAGAACGCTCGCTGCTCCGCGTGCGCCTTCGTCAGTCAGGGCATGGACAGCTCGTGCGTCAATATCAAATGCAACGACCGCATGATGATGGCGTAAAAGCCGTTGGGCCATGTGCGTGCCCATACGGCCCAATCCGATCAGACCGAGTTCCATCGGAGAACCTCCAGGAGGGTGGAGAAAAAGGCGGGTGCGCCTGGAATCAATTCCAAGCCAGGAGTTCTTCAGTGGGGACCCGGAAGACCCGCATCCCATGCGCCTTGAGAGCCGCGTAATCGCCGTCTGCCTGGGCCTGGATGAGTTCCCGGAATCCAAAGGAGCGTCCGGGTACCGGAAGTTCCTGATCGAACGTGTCCATAAACTGGATGAAGAGCCCGGTTCGGGGGCCGCCCTTATGAAGTTGGCCGGTTGAATGGAGGTAGCGAGGACCGATCTCGAACTCGGTCGCGATCCGGTAGTGGTCACGGAGTCCGGTTCGGATCGACTCCAGCCTGGGAATGAGCGGAGAATCGAGGTCGATGTAGGCCTGTAAGGCCAGGTAGTCGCCAGCCCGGATCGATTTGAGCGCCCGTGCCAGGGGCTCGATTGGTGTCGCGGGTCCACCTTGGGTGAGCCGCTCCCATGCGGCTTTCTTTGCCGCCTCGACATTGGGTTGATTGAACGGGTTGATGGCGAGGAGATGACCCGCCACTGCAGTCGCAAACTCCCAGCGGAAGACTTCCGCTCCCAGCCGTTCCGGGGTGATCTGGGGAAGTTTCAAAAGCGGGTGACCGGAGCAGGCGAGCGGATCCAGTTCTGAAGCCTCGCCGGTCAAGGCGATGAAGAGACGATCCTGACCGTAGCATGCGGGTTGGCCAACTCTCTCTCCTGCGATCGGAATGATGCCTCGTCCGGACTTGCCGGTCGATTCCGCAAGCAGCTGCTCGAGCCAGCCTCCGAAGCGGCCCAGCGGCTCGGGCAGAATCAGGGTGCACTTGTCACGCCCAGCCTTTGCCTGGTTGCCGAGCAGGGTGCCGAGGACAAGACCCGGGTTTTCCTCCGCTGCAACACAGGGTGCACAGGCCTCGGCCATGGCTTGCGCTCCATGCAGCAGGGCGGCCATCGGACCCCGTTTCAAGGCCAGGGCAACGAGACCAAAGTAGGACAAGGCCGAATAACGGCCTCCAAGATTCGGGTCGTTTAGAAACACGGCGCGAAATCCACGGGTTTCGGCCAATGCGGCGAGTTCAGTACCCGGATCGGTGATGGCGACATAGTGGGACCCAACCGGGTCTCGCGACCAGAACAGTTCGAGTTGGGAGCGAGTCTCAAGTGTCGTTCCTGACTTCGAGGCGATCACGATCAAGGTTTGCTTGGGGTCATACCTGTCCCATACGCGCTTCAACGTCACCGGGTGGCTCGTGTCGAGAACCCGGATTCGCGGAGTCGTCGGATCCGTCCACGCCTCCTCGATGACAAGCGGGAACAGGCTCGACCCACCCATGCCGCACCAGAGCACTTCACGAATGCCATCCGCGATCACCGTTTGTGCGAATGATTGAAGCCGGGCAAGATGTTCGGTCATGTATTGCGGCGTCTCCAGCCAGCCCATACGGTTCGCGATCTCGTCCGGAGACGGCCGCCAGAGCGTGAAGTCGCGTTGCCAGAGCCGGGTGCTCATTTTTTCCTTTCCGAGCAAGGTGATCGACCGTCCGATGGAGTCACGATCCGATCCCTGATACCCGCCGAGTGGATCCGCCGGGGTCGTGGCATGGCTCAGTTTCCGGGTTTTTTCAGTGAGCTGCGCGAGGAGATCGTCGAATGACTGGATGAAAGCGTCACGGCCTTTGATTTGGAGATCCTGGCCCCAGGCTTCGAGATCGGCACCGCTGGCATGGGCTCGGTCGAGAATGGCCCGGGCTTCCGAAAGCGGTAACAGGGGTTGTGGATCGCCTGAGGTCGAAATGGCCAGGAGCGTGGCCTCGGGTACGGTGTTGATCGTCTGGGGGGCGATCAGCCGGTCGACGTAATAGGTGGCGGGTAAGGCAGGATCCTTGGTGCCGGTTGAAGCCCAGAGCATGCGCTGGGGATGGGCACCCTGGTTTGCGAGCCGGTGCCAGCGTTCGGATTGGTACAAAGCTTCATACGCCGCATAGCTGACCCGTGCGATGGCCAATCCGAGTCGGTTCGGATCCCCCTGCGCCTGCTTGCGGGCAGCGGCGAGGGAGTCCCAGCGCGAAATAAACAAGGAGGCGACAGAGGCGATCTGGAGTGGCAACCCCTTGGCCGCACGGCTTTCAAGTCCCTTGAGGTAGGCATCGGCCGCCAGGCGATACTGGGTTTCGGAAAACAGGAGGGTGACATTGACGGAAATGCCCTCGCCGATCAGTTCAGCGATGGCACTTACACCCGCGGGGGTTCCCGGAACCTTGATCAGGAGATTCGGGCGCGAGACGGCCTGCCAGAGAGTGCGTGCCTGGGCGATGGTGCCAGCCGTGTCATCGGCCAGGTGGGGAGAGACTTCGAGTGATACCAAACCGTCCGTTCCCTGGCTTTGGTCATAAATCGAGCGAAAGCGGTCTGCCGCGTTCTGCAGGTCTTCGATGGCGAGAGTGAAAAAAAGGTCTTCGATCGTTTGTCCGCGAGCCGGGTCGTATTTTCCAATCGCCTCGTCATAATCCCTGCTTTCGGCGATGGCATGATCGAAAATCGTGGGATTTGAAGTCAATCCACGGATGCCCAGTGTCCGGATGTATTCATCGAGTGTCCCGCTTACGAGTATGCCGCGCCGGATATAATCCAGCCAAAGGCTTTGCCCGGTCGACCGAATCGTATCAAGTGGTTTCATGGCAAGTACTCGCTTCGCTTGGGTGAAACTTACTCCGCCCGGATGACACCGATTGAAAAATCGCGTCCCTCCCAGCGCCCATTCGACCACTGGAATGTGAACAACACCTGCTGTCCAACGGTCAGCAAGGCGGTTGGCAGATCCACATAGTGAAGCCCCATGCCACTGTCACGGGTCTCAATATCGACCGGCGCCTTCCAGCTTCCGAGGCCGTAATGAACGCGGGCCGGTGCCGTGAGGAGCAGCCGGAGCGGGTAGCCTGCGGGCATGGTTTCCCGCTGGATACTGAAAGACCAGCCCACATAACGGCGCACCGGTACACGGCCGCGATAACGTTTGCGAACCGCCTCGGGCTGATCGATAATTTCCCCCTTGAGCCGGCTTGCCAGAAGTTTGACGAACTCGGCATGTGCCCAGACGAGCGGCATGGCCGAGCGGCTGGGTCGTCCGGGCTCGAGTCCGGCCGCAGGCAGGGGGGCTTGATCCCAGACCTGCTCGGGGATGAGACCCCCGCGACCGGTCATGGCAGTCATGCTTTTGAGATAGGGCAGGGGATCCTCGCCGAGGGCTAGTGCGTAGTGTCCCCGTTCGCCAACGAGCAGAGGCCAGCCGCGCCCGATGCCGCTACCGTCAAAGGATCGGCCATCCGGGTGCTCTCCGTATCCATCGCCGTTGTAGCGATGCCAGACCCGGCCGCTCGGAGTCGAGGTGGCGAGCAGTGCATCGGCGATCTGGACACTCGACTGGATGCGGGGATCCTTGGGAGATCGCAAGCCATAGCGCACGAGCTGAAGGAAATCAAGGGCGATCTGATCGGAGGCTGGAGGAGAGTCATTGTCGGTCCGGTTGTGGATCAGGAGTCTCTGGTTCAGGGCCGAACGGTTTCTCAATGCCTCGCGGGGTGCGATCCTCGGGTAGTAGCCGTCGACTCCATAGCGCCGAGTGAGATCCGTATCCTGGACATAGCACCATTCTTCGATGCTGGCGTTCCATTCGTCCGCCACGGCGAGTACGAAATCCGATTCCTTTGGGTCAAGATGATTGGCGCCCTCGACCAGAGCGGCAATGACAACCGCCAGGGTGAATGGGTTGATGCCGGCATCTTCCTCCCACCGGTCCTGATCGGTCGAGGGTCCGTGCCTCAGGATGAATGCGAGTGCACGACGGACCATCTGGCTGACCTGGATGGTTCCCAATGCCCCCGCCGCACGGAGAAACCCGACAAGCAGAATGGGGAAGGCCGCCTCATCAAGCTGAACACCCTGCCAGAATGGACGCCCGCCGAGCCATTGGTTCTGGAACCAGTGTCCATCAGGCTGCTGGGTTGCGATCAGATAGGATAAAACCCGGTGGGCTTCGGCCGCTTCTCCAAGTATGAAGAAGGCCATGGCGCTTTCGACGAGATCGCGTGGCCAGACGAGATGGTAGCCTCCAGAGGTCACACTGGACTCTCCCCAAGGTGTACTGAGGCTTGCAACCATGGCGCCCGGGAAGCTACGATCCTGATGCACCTTGAGTACGAGAAGGGATCGGGCCAGGGTTGGGTTGAGATCCGGAGCCGCCTGATGCAGGATATCAAGTTCCGCTTTCCAGTTCTGCCAGCTGCTCAGAAATTGTTGCCAGGGTTTTTCGAAATGCTCGGCGAGGCTGGCCCGCGCCAGGGTCGAGGCGGCGGACATCGAGCTCGAAAACCCGATGGCAAGGGTGCCCTTGGGAGTGAGTGCGCCTGCCAAGGTCAGAACGCCGGGTCCCGCCTGGGTTGTCCCATGGGTGAGAGTTTGGTGGGTTTCAAGGTCGCGCCAGGCGTCAGACTGACCCAGCACGCCTACCTGGAGGTGCGAGAGGGCATCATGCCCATCGATGCAACCGGCCAGGGCCAGGCCGAATGGACCCTGTTGAGCGCCAATGACCTGGAAGAGGCCGCGTGGAAAAACACTCCCGATCTGGTTTTGATCCGTGTTGCCGACACGTGGTGCCAGGACGAAAAAAAGATCGAGTGCATCCTTGGACACCAGGTCATAATCGATGAGGATCGTATCCCGGTTCGGGTCCGGGCAGACCCGCAGGGTAAAACGGAACCGGGCGTGATGGTGACGATAGATAAGGGCCGGGATACCGGGTTCGATCTCTTCGAGGTCATAGGATGCATTCCGCCGGAGATCGATGCAGAATCCCTTGTGGTCGGAGATCACGAAGTTGAGATCACGCATTTGCGGGATGTCAACGCGAGGGTAAAACACCTCGTTGAGCAGCCCCTGTCCCAGAGTAAACCAGAGGCGCGAGTGTCCGAGGCTCGTACCCACCATGTCCTTGTCAGCACGGGACCAAACCGAGCCGGGAAGGACCGCGCCGGGAATGAAGTTCTCATTCGTCATACGGTTTAGTCACTGGTTGGGTTGAGTAATGTGAATCGGAAGGAGGCCGATTGCTGTCCCCATCCGCGGGAAGTATGCCTATCCATTGCGGACATTATAGCGTGTCGGCTGCTTCAGCGTGTGACCGCAAGGAAGATCAGCAGGAGTGAACCCATGGCGATGAGCAGTATGCTCACGAGAACTTCGGAAGCCCCGCTGTGTGAGGGAACCGTGTCACTAAGACTGATGGCGCGACGGTTCGCGAAGTATCGGAAACACGCGAGTAGCTGCATGATCATGGCCAATGCGATGATGCCTTCGCCGACCAAGTGCATGAGTGGCGCGTGACTCAAACCGACGCGTCCATGAATCACATGGGCCAGATAGCGGAGGAAAAGGTCGAACTTCTCGATCAGGAATCCGAAAGCCATGAGTGCAATGACGGTCCGGACCCAGGCCAGAAATGTCCGTTCGTTGGCGGCATGATCGCTGAAGTGCGGTACCATGGTTGTCGTGCCTTCTTGCCGTCGCTATCGGTCAGCTCTGGGAGTGGATTTCAGGAGGGACGCTGAGTAGCAGTTGTTGCGCCGGTTTCAGAAGTTGAGCCCGAGAGAGACGCTGTAGGTATCGTTACCCGCAATGCGGGCCGCTTCGAGGTCGATCTCGAGGAGGGTGAGGGTCGTCGCGAGGCCCAGAACATATTCATTGTGGCTGAAATCCTCATTGGGTAGTCCGGTGGATCCACTGGGGTCGCTTTGCGTCCAGATCCGTCCCCAGGCGGCGAAGGGCGTGAGAGGTCCAAAACCCTGGGAGATCGTGAGATCCAGGCTCTTTGTGTCAAAGGCAAGCTGGGAGACGCCCACAAGGCGAGCATAGGATGCCCGGATTCCGAGTGATGGAGACAGGGTGCCACCCCGGATCAGGGCATAGCGGAGATCCCCACCGTAGATCCGGATATGAGCGTCCGGAGCGGCCATATAAAATCCCCCCACATCGAATCCGAAGGGCAGGCCCTTGCTAAGGCGGAGACCGGCTGTCGGCACATCCGGTATATTGGATCCGCCGCTCGCGATGCCCCATGCGCTCCCATGCGCCGTGCGGGTATCGCGTCCGTAGAGGCTGATCCGGAAACCGGTGATCCCGAGGGGCGCGGCTGATCCCATGGGCGGATCCGATACGACGGCGCTGAGATCGGTCGAAAGTTCGAGAAACTGGCCTGGGGTCAGGATGGAGAGATCGTTAATGCTGGATCCGGCCCAGGCCGTGCCGGCCAGCGCCAATAGGATGAAAGCGACGATGGCTAGCCCGTGACGCATGGATGATTCCTCCTGCTGTGGCAACGTTGCACCTAGTGTACCCTGCAAAGTCAGGGCTTGGCTTCATCGCTGCCAGTCAGATCCCACCGGGGTGACTAATGGATCAGCCGGTTGAGTTCGAAGATGGGCAAAAGGATAGCCAAGACAATCGTGAGGACAA